>JAVVRZ010000003.1 GCA_036654455.1 Clostridia bacterium
GACGGGATAGCATTTTGGCGAATGCCAAAATGCGTTACTGTTCGCAGCCCTAGCTCGTAGCAATACAAAACCACCCAAAAGGCAATAGCCTATTTGGGTGGTTGCGGTGGCGGAGAGCTAGGGATTCGAACCCCAGTTAGGCTCTCGCCTAAAACGGTTTTCAAGACCGCCGCATTCAACCGCTCTGCCAGCTCTCCAAAATTTGATTTACTTACAAAATACTGTGATAGTTTAGCATAAATATGTTGTTTTATCAAGTGTTTTAACATTATTAGACCAAAAACAAATATGATTATTGCTTTTATTATTATTAAATAGAATAAATTTTTATATTTTATTTATAGTTTAGCAGTCAAGCTAAAAACGAAGGCTGTCGTATTTATTTACGACAGCCAAAAATGTTTTAAAATTGATTAGACAGCTTTATGTTTTGCTTAACGATAATTTAAGTAAAATTACGTTAATAATTGCGTTGCATAGATATATTATAAAGGTAATTATTAAATTATAACGTCGCTTTAATTAACGCAGTATTATCAAGCCTTGATAGTTTGATTACTCTTGATAAGTCTAGTCCGCAAGCCTTAGTAAAACGCTCGCCGTATTCTTTGTCGGCAAGATAGCAGTGAACTGCGTGACGATATTTAATATTTTGCGTGCAAGGAGCGATATCTCCTGCCGTATTTGAAATAAGTATTTGCTTTTTGTCTTCGCTAAGCACTCGCCATAAATCTCCGCCTGCTCTAAAACAGTCGTCGGTTGGGTCGCCTTTGGGGTCGTAACGATACATTGCGCCTGACAAATCTAGCGGTGGCTCGGCTACTTCGGGTTGCGCCGACCAAACGCCTGCGCTATTTGGAGTATACGCCGGCAGTCCGCCATAATTGCCGTCTACACGCATAGCTCCGTCTCGGTGATATTCGTTGACTTCGACTTTTGCACGATTGACAGGAATTAAATTGTGATTTACGCCTAAGCGGTAACGCTGAGCATCGCCATAGGCAAATAATCTACCTTGCAAAAATTTATCGGGGCTAAACCCTATGCCCGGCACAACGTGGGCGGGCGTAAAGGCTGATTGTTCAACTTCGGCAAAATAGTTTGCAGGGTTGCGGTTAAGTTCTAGCACGCCAACTTCGATTAGAGGATATTCGCTATGACGCCATATTTTAGTAATATCAAAAGGATTTTCATAATGATTTTTTGCTTGTTCTTGGGTCATAACTTGTATATACATAGTCCACTTAGGATAATCTCCCCTTTCTATTGCCTCATACAAGTCTTTACCGTGAAATTCTCTATCCATTCCGTTAATTTTGCAAGCTTCTTCGTTAGACAAATTTGCTATGCCCTGTTGAGTTTTAAAGTGGAATTTGCACCAAACACGCTCGTTTTTGGCATTATAAAGAGAGTAGGTATGCTCTCCAAAAAAGTGCATATTGCGGAAACTTGCAGGAATACCTCTATCGCTCATAACTATTGTTATTTGGTGGAAACACTCGGGCAATAAAGTCCAAAAATCCCAGTTGTTTTGCGCTGAACGTCTTCCGGTTAGAGGGTCACGCTTAACTGCTCGGTTAAGGTCGGCAAAATTATGTACGTCACGAATGAAGAAAGTCGGCGTATTGTTGCCAACCATATCCCAGTTGCCTTCTTGGGTGTAAAACTTGACGGCTACGCCTCTAATATCACGTTCGCAGTCGGCTGCGCCTCTTTCGCCGGCAACAGTAGAAAACCTAGTAAAAAGTTCGGTCTTAGCGCCTTTTTCAAAGACTTTTGCCCTGCTATACATTGAAATGTCGCTGTTTGACGTAAATACGCCATACGCTCCCCAACCCTTAGCGTGCATACGCCTTTCGGGTATAACTTCTCTATTAAAGTGAGCCATCTTCTCCATTAACCAAACGTCGCTCATAACAACAGGTCCACGTTCTCCGGCTGTAATTGCATTCTCGTTATCGGGTATTGGAGAGCCTACTTCATTTGTCAATTTCTTAATATCCATAGTGTTCCTCCTAGAATTAATTCATTAGTGTGTTGGCTAATTACTAATAATAATATCATAAAAGATACCAATAGTCATTATCTGGCAAAAAATATAAATTATTTATATTCGATAATTAAAGATAAACTATCGCTTTATTTGATTAAACATAAAAAAGATAATCTAAAAATTTATCTTATTAAACCAAAAACATAGACAAGCTGACAATAATTAACAACTTCTAAGTAAATATAATTTATTTGAACTATCTATAAACCAAAGATTGCCCTTATACTCGTTTATTTTAAGCAACGGCGCAACTGCGTTTTTTATCTTTATATCGTTATAAAAGATTTCACCGTTTTTGCTAAGTAGAAGTTTGTCGCCCTGCGTGTAAATTTCGCCGTCGTTTTCAATACTAGATACGGTTTTTGAGCCGTCTACTAAGTCAAGAATGGTAATTGCATTGTCGTCGCAAATATAGAAACACTTTTGCTTATAAAAGCACCAATATCTTTCTTTATTTCTATTTACAAGTATTTCATTCGTTTTATAAGCTACAAGCATTTGTTTACTATCAAGCGAATACAAAAATATACTGTTGAGATTGTCTACAAGCATAACTAAATTGCCGTCTTGCTGAGAATTACCTAAGCTATCCATTTGTATATTTCTTATTTCGCCACAAATACCATTAATACAGTCAATGGGTCGTTGATTATAATAGACTAAAACATTGTTATTTTCTAGTTGCAAAAACACAAAACCATTAAATTGATATATTTTTACAATTTTTATATCAGTTGTAAACAATTTTTTAACTTTGTCAAGAAAAATAGCCGTAAATGAGCCGTCGTCAAAGGCGGATAACAAGTTATGTCCGTCGTTTTCAAGCGCAAGCAGTTTTGCGGGATAGTCGAATTTAACTTTGTTATGGTCGATATCTATCACGCACAATTCGCCTTGAATATTTGCATAGTAGAGTTTGTCGTCAATAAAAGATACGGCGTCTGCGTTACCGTCCCAATCACAATCAAGATTAAACACAGCGTCTACGATTAAACAGTTAAAGTAAGCCTCTAAATCAATGGTTAAATTGCTATTTGCCAAAAACATACTATTAAGAAATTGATAGATAGGCAAAAACTCTCCGCCTATTAATAATTGTTGCTTTACTCTGGGCAAATAAAACAAATTAATCTCCATATCTTGATAAGGCGAAAAATTTGACTTTTGGTTTAATTCGCAAGCTCCTATTAAATAGCTTGCAATATAATTATTAAAGGCGGAAATATCGCTCTTAAATAAATCTAGACTACTCGTTAAGGCTTTTCTTATATAAACTAAACTTTGCTTAGTTTGGGATAACCTTTGATTAAGACGAAAAATTCGGGCATTTGCAAGTTCTTCAATTTTTTGAGAGTAACCTTGTTTGTCGGTTGGAGTATTGTCATATAAAAAATTATTAAAATCATTAAAAACTTTTGCAAGACCGCACAAACGCATTTTATTGGTTACAAAATAATAGTTTGTCAACAAACTTTGGTAAGGTATGGCTTGACATTGCTTTGTACGACTATTTAGGCAAAGCAAATGATAAGTTAATTCGTTAAAAGCGTTTGCATCTTTTCCTTTATATGTGGAATTTCCATCGACGTCTGCAAAGGAATTAAAAACTTTAAATAACAAATTATGATAAAGGGAGAAGTTTACGCTATAACGACTTATACAAACTAATTTAAAAGAATGATAAAAAAAGTTGATTGTAATTCTATTAGTTATAAAGCCTCTACATTGTCTAACGATATAATTAATTGTGTCCTCTATTTGTAAAATAGAATATTGGTCTAAATTAAGTTTCATAGCTTGCGACATTTCTTTAATACTTAAACCATTTCTAGAAGCCGACAACAACCCAAAGAAAAGCGGTACGGCAACGTTAAACGGAATATCGCAATAATTTGCGTCATTTTCAAGTCTATTTAGCATTGAAGTAAAACAACTACTGATTGTATCGCCTAACTCGTAAAACTTATCTTTTAAAATTTGGTAAGAACCATACTGCCTTAACTCGTTTAAAGCAACTTTTAAAAACAAGGGGTTAACATTTTGACTGTTTACAATTTGTTCGATAAAATTATGGTCTAAACTTTTTAAATACTGATTTAAATAGTTGTTTATAAGCAATATCGTTTGGTTTTTATTAAGTTGATTAATTGTTATTATATTTGAATTTAAACTTTCAAAAAACTCTTCCGTTTGCTCGTTTAACTTAAAACTATAAATAATCTTAACGTTTAGTTTGCTAAAAACGTATTTCCATTGAGCAAAATTTTGGCTGATTTGGTCAAGTCCGTCAAAAACAAGCGTGATATTGCTCTCGCCATTTAAAAGTTTAGCGAAATAGTCAATAATTTCGTTAAGCTCAAACATTTCATCTTTGTAAGAATTAGGAAAAATTTGTTTGATTAAAGAAGTCAACACGCTCTCGATAGTAGACGAATTTGAGGAAATACCCAAAAATCTATAATAAATATTGTGTTTTACCTTATTATTTATAATGTAGTTAGCAAGCAAAGTAGTTTTGCCCTGTCCCGCTTGCCCGATAACTGCAAGTAGCTTGTTGTCGCTATCAAAAAAGGCGTCTATTTGACTCTCGATATCTTGGCGTTTAATATAAGTTTGGCTGTTTTCGTATAAAAAATTGTCTTGTATGCTTAGCTCGTCCGCTTCATTTTCGGCGTTTGAAACAGTGTCAAGCTGATAGCTGTCAACGATAGCGTTCCAAAGTTGGTCGATTATAATTTGGCAAAGCGGAATTTCTTCTACCTTAAAAGAATCGAGTCGACCCTGCGTGTAGTCAAGCCCGCCTTGATTTAAATATGCAAATTCGGGAGTTAATTGCTTACGGTTCCAACTTGCCGAATAACTTGTAACGTCGAATTTAGCTTTGATTTTTTGTTTAAAGTCTAGCAAGAGTTTGTCTTGCGTAAGTTCGTATTCGTTATCAAGATTAATTTTATTTGTATAAATTGGTAAAAAATGGCTTGGCAAGCTATGTAAATAAGCATCTTGCCTAAAATAAAAAAATGCGTTTTTGTCTGCGCTAGATATTATTTTATCAAGTACGGCTTGATTTACTTCCATTTCGGTTATTGATTCGTTTCTTGACAAATGTTTAAGCAAAATTTGGCTATCTATGCCGTCAAGCTCGCTCAAATTAACATCGTCTTTTTTAGGAACCCAACCTCGCCGTTGTCCTAAAAAGCACAAGAAAAAAGGCTTGCAAAAAGCAACATTTTTCAAACAAATTTCTACCGTCTTTTTATTTTCGGTTGCATCTTTATAAGTTATGCCCCACCTTAAATCAATATCTTTAACATGCAGTTTATACTTTTCGCAACGTTGCGACAATTCGGGAATTACCCTTTTAATAAGGTAATCACGCTCGGCAAACATATCGTTAAAAGTGCTACTTATAAAAATGTAAACGTCTTTCCACTCCATTTAATTTCCTCCACGACTATATTAACATTACTATGCCGATTGTTCAACAATTTTTCTAGCCATAAATTATACTTTTTTAATTAAAATTTTGTATAACATAAAAAGCTACTTAAATAATTAAGTAGCTTATAATTTAACCTATAAGTTTGCTTAAACTTTTGTCCACTTTGCGTAAACTCTTGTGTCATCTTTAAGAAAATAGATATTTTTAATTTTGTCGCCCGTACATTCGGCGTTATCAAACCAACCTTCAAATATATAGCCTTGTCTAGTAGGGTCAATTTCCAACTGTCCGTAGGGATTAGTTTGACTAACTACAAAAGAAATAAGATACGTATTCTGGCTGTCAAAAGTGCAATCCATAACCGTAGTGCAAAAACCCTCAGCCGAATTAGCATTCCATCTAGCAAGCCAACCTTGGCTTGGTAGTTTGACATTTGCATAGATAACTAGCGAGTCGCACCCCGAAAAAGCGTCGTTCATAATATATTTAATTGTATTTGGTATTAAAATTCTTGTCAATTTATCACAGCTTGCAAGCGCACGTTCGGCTATTGCAAAAGCAGAAGCGTCCAAAACAAAATCTCCGCTTAACCTTTCGCCACGATATCCTATTAGCCAGCCGTCAAGATAAACCGGCATATTGTTAGGTTGGCTATTCCACCAACCCGTACGCATAAATGCGTTGCTACCGACAATTTGGACTGAACTAGGAATATTTATTAAAGTTACTCCGGTACAATTATGAAATGCTTCCTTACGAATTTCAATTAAAGTACCGCTTAGACTAATCTCGCCTACAAGACCGCTACAATTATCATAGGCAGATTGACCAATCTCTTTAATACAAGAAGACATATTAAGTTTGGTAAAGCCTGTACAATCCTGAAAAGCGCAATCTAACACGGCGGTAACGCTATTTGGTATAGTTAGTTCGCCGATAAGATTCTTACAGTTATAAAAGGCGTAAGCGCCGATACTTAAAATACCGTCGGGAAGCACTAATTTACCGCTAAGCCCGGTACAATTAGAAAACAATCCGTCGCTAATTTTATCAATTTTAGTTGGTAAATCAACGCTTGTTAATTTCTCGCAGTTTGAAAAAGCATTTGCCCCTAAAAAGGAAATTGAATTAGGTAAATCTAACTTTCCTTCTAGATTGACGCAATTTGCAAAGGCGCTAGTTCCTATCGTACTTATTTTATTATTCCAAATAATTGATTTGAGATTACCGCAGTTGAAAAATGCTCCTTCTCCAATGCAATCAAGATTACCGTTAAGTGTAATTACGTCATATCCGCAATATGAAAAAGTTCTTGCTAAAATCGCAGTAATTGAGGACGGAATAATTAACGTCCCATTTAAACTACTTGCCCTAGAAAAAGCTTCTTCTCCTAACTGTGTTAAACCGTCGTGCAAAGACAAACTAGTTAAACTCGAACAGCTATAAAACGCTCTGTCGCCTATTTTTGTTATGTTTTTAGGAATTATCAGTTCGCCACTTAATTTAGTACAATTTTCAAATACTTTTGCTTTAATTTCAGTAATGGCGTTTGGTAATGTTACGCCAACAAGCGAAGAACACTTAGAGAACGCTCCCTCGCCAATATCAATTAAAGAATTAGGCAAGATTAAATTGTTTGTAAGTCCGGAGCACTCTGCAAAAGCATATTTGCCAATGCTTATCAAGCCGTTAGGTAAGATTATATTTGTAAAGTTAATGCCTTTGCCACTTTGATTTACGCAATGAAAGAAGGCGTAATCGCCAATTTTTGTAAAGTCGTCAGTAGTATTTGGAATAACACTACCCAAGCACCCAAGTATCAAAGTCTTTGAGTTAATGTCTATTAAACAATTACCTAAACTTTTATAAGCTAAGTTACCGCTATCGACTTCAATCGAAGTAAATTGACAGTTAGTGAAGGCTCTCTCGCCTATATGTTTGACCGAGTTAGGAATAGTTAACTTGCCGGTTAATGTGGTACAGCTATAAAAAGCTTCGTCGGCAATACCAACGGTACCGCTTTCTATTTCCAAACTGCCTATCGGCTTTTGGCTCTTGTAGCCAAGTAACCAATTATTTAAATAAACTATTCCCGTTTGTTGTCTATCCCACCAACGTGTGTTGGTAAATATAAATTTGCCTAAGTGATTTAATTCGCTAGGTATAGAAACTTCAACGATATCTTTGTAACCGTCGAATGCTTGCGAAGCAATACTTACTACTTTTTGACCTTTCTCATTGATATAAGGCACGTATACTTCTTTGATTTTTTGGTCTTCTGCGCCAATTACTTCTACTCCGCCATCTACTTCAACATAGGTTAAGCCCTTAGTGACAATAATATCTTCATAGTTATAGTCGCATTTAGCACAATGTTTTATATTGTGAGCTACGCCGTCGATTTCTTCATAGACCCAGTCAAGAGAAGAGTGTGTCGCTTCATTTGAGTAGTGTTCAATACATATTTGACATTTTAAATTACTTCCGTCGTGTTTAGCAAGGGGCAAAGCCTGCTTTTCGGTATGACCACAATCAACGCAAGAATGTTCTCTTTCGCCCTCTTTGGTACAAGTACTTTCACGTGTTGTAGTCCAACGACCATAGGAATGTTCGTGGTCGCTATTACAGCTAACTAAGCAGGTGGCAAATAAAAGTATGACTAGAATAAATATGCTAATTTTAACTTTTTTCATAAAATGCTCCTTAAACTTGAAGATTAATGGTATAAGTATATCTAATATTGTCTATTTTGTCAACAACTGTAAAAAATATAAGAATAGACTTTTGAATTATATAACTAGATTGTACAGTTTGTAATTACTTAGCTTATTTTAATAAATAATTAAAGTAAGTTGGAAAAGTGTCACAAAAAAAGGTTGCAATCTCGCAACCTTTAAAAAATTATTGATAAGTAGTATTAAATTATTCGATAGACATAATGTAATAATATAATGGTTGACCGCCAAAAAACATACAAAATTCGCAATCGGGGTAAGCTTCTTGTAACTGTTCAAGAAGTTTGTTAGCTTCTTGTTCGGGAACATCGGCGCCGTAGTAAAGCGTGACTATCTCGTCGCTTTCCTTCTTCATCTTTTTAATTAAATCTTTAACAACTTCGCCCTTGTCTTTGCCCTTACAAACGATATTGCCCCTTTCGATGCCTATAATATCGCCTTGCGAAAGTTTAAGATTGTCTATTTGAGAATTTCTAACCGCATAAGTAACGCTTGCATCTCTAACCGATACAATAGAACTGTTCATTTCGGCTAAAATCTCGGGTAGAGAACTGTCGGGGTTGTAGCTAAGCATAGCTGAAATACCCTGAGGAATATTTGAAGTTGGTATAACGTAAAGGTCTTTGTTGTTGATTAAACTTCTCGCTTGTTCTGCGGCTAAAACAATATTTTTGTTGTTGGGTAGAATGATAATGTTGTCGGCATTAATTTTACGAGCCGAAGACGCAATATCTTCTGCCGAAGGGTTCATTGTTTGTCCGCCGGACACAATTTGGTCTACCAGCAAATCTTTAAAGATATTTGCAAAACCTTCGCCTGCGCAAATTGACAAAACGCCAATGGGTTTGCGTTCGGCTTCGAGCTTCTTTTTAAGCTCACGGTTCTGTTCAAGCATATTCTCAATTTTAACCCTGTCAAGCTCGCCTAATTGAAGGGCGTGAGCAAGCACTAAGCCGGGATTATTAGAGTGAACGTGAACTTTTATTAAATCAAGGTCGCCTACTACTACAACCGAGTCGCCTATTTCGTTAAAATACTCACGCATTTTGTCAATATTAGACAAAGTTGTCTTCTTGTAAATATTAATAATAAAGAATTCTGTACAATAGGCAAATTCTATTTCGTCTAAATTGTGATAATCTATAAATACGCCGTCGCTACCATCGTCAAAGCCTTTGCTCTGTATAACGTTGTTATCGGGAGAAGAAGTTTCTAGACCCTCTTCAATTTCTTGTCCAAGATAGCCCTTCAACATACCCCTAAATAAAACGACTAAACCAAAACCGCCCGAGTCAACTACGCCGGCCTTTTTAAGCACATCAAGCATTTCGGGTGTTTGCGCCAAAATTTCTTCGCCACAAGAGATAAGTTTATTGAAAAAATCTTCAAAGTCATTTACAAATTTGCTTAGTTCAAGCGCCTTTTCGCTCATTACTCTAATTACGGTAAGCATTGTGCCTTCCCTAGGACGAGAAACCGCCGAGTAAGCTAACTCTGTGCCTTTTTTCATAGCCTTAGCAAATATTCTTGTGTCTATTTCTTGCGACTCGGCTACAACAAGGCTAAAACCTTTGAGAATTTGTGATAGAATAACTCCGCTGTTACCCCTTGCGCCTTTAAGAGCGCCTTTGCTTACAATATCGCACACAATTTCCATTTTAGACCCGGCGTCAACGCTAAGTCCGTCAATAACCGATGCCATAGTTAGCGACATATTTGTGCCGGTGTCGCCGTCAGGCACGGGGAAAACGTTTAAGGAATCTATTTGAGCACGATTGAGTTTAATATTTTTTCCGCCGGCAATTAACATCTTTTTGAGTATTGGAGGCGTTATAATTTTGTTTGCGTTAAGTCTAGCTGCTACCATTTAATACTCCTACAATTACAATTTTACGCCAACGACGTGAACGTTGACTGTCTGTACAATCATACCAGAAAATTTTTCAAGTTCGTATTTGACTGTACTCTTTAAAGACTCGGCAACGGCGGAAATGGATATGCCATATCTAAACACGACAAAGAGGTCGACAAAAATTCTGTCGCCCTTAACTACCACTTTAACGCCTCTGCTCTTGTTATTAATTTTGAATAAATCTGCTAGGGTATCAGAAAAACGTGTAGGGACCATATCGACAACGCCGTAACAGTCTAAGGCATAATAACCAGCCAGTGACGCTATTACGTCGCTAGTTATGATAATAGCACCATAATAATTTTGGGTGCGTAGTGACATAGAACAGTACCCTCCTTTGCAGTTCATTCTATTTTACAACACTTAACGAATATTTTCAAGCGAATTAATTAATTTTATCATATTTTAATTAAATTAATCTAAAACAGTTGTCAAATTTAACGAATAATGCTATTATACCTAAGGTCAATTCAAATAACAAACGGGAGGTGTACTCAATAATGGCAAAAGTATGTGCTTTATGTGGCAAAAGCAAAATGTCTGGCAATCTTGTATCTCACTCTAAACGCAAGACACCAAGGACTTATAGCGCTAATCTACAAAAGGTTAAATTAGAAATTGACGGCAAAGAATCTTCCGAATATGTTTGCACCCGTTGTTTAAGAACGTTGGACAAAGACGGAAAATAATTTTTTATTAACCATTAAACCCTTTTTGAGTAAAGGGTTTTTTTATACTCTTTTTTAAGTAAGAGATTTAAAATATATAATTTTGTTAAATTTTGTTAAATTTTTGGGCTAGTTTTAAATTTTACTTGATTTTTGATAATTGTGTGTTAGAATATTTAAATACAGGTAAGGAGAACTATTTATGCAAATTTTATCAGTTATAGGCAATTCGTTTTGGTTTGGTTGGGAAGTTGACTTAATTGTTTGGCTTCAACAAGCAAATGGCGCTTTTCTAACTTTTTTAGCTTCGGCATTAACAATGTTTGGCGAAGAACTTATAATGATAGGCATACTTGGTCTTCTCTATTGGGGTTTAGACAAAAAATTCGGCGAGTATATTGGCTTTAACCTTCTTGTCGCAATTACGCTTAACCCGCTTGCAAAAAATATAGCTAATCGTCGAAGACCCTATATGGACAATTCCTCTATTCAATGCCTAAAACCCGTAGCCGACGGCGATATTATGGACGCAGTAACGCAAGGTTTCTCATTTCCCAGCGGTCACTCAACCGGCGCAGGAGCGTTGTATCCCAGCCTACCCTTTTATAAAAAGAAAAATTGGTTAATAGTGCTAGCTATTGTTATACCTTTAATTGTCGGGCTAACAAGAATTTATCTCGGCGTACACTATCCTACCGACGTAATCGGCGGTTGGGCGCTAGGTCTTGCAGTTGTCTTTCTTGTTCATTTACTTAGAAAAGCAGTTAAAAATAAATATTTTATTTATCTAGCTATGCTTATAGTATGTTCGGCGGGTATGTTTTATTGTAGAACAAACGACTATTTTACAAGCTATGGTTTGCTACTTGGGTTTGTCGGCGGTATTTTCTTTGAAGAAAAAATAACTAAGTTTGAAAATACTAAAATTTGGTGGCGAGTTATATTAAGGGTTGCCGTTGGCGGAGGACTGTATCTGGGTCTAAACGCTTTGTTCAAACTTCCCGTAACTCTTTTTTGGGGCGAAGCAGGTAAAATTTGGTTAGAAACAGCTTCGGCAGGCAACTTTGCATTCCGTACTATTAGATACGCCTTGGTCACTTTTATCGCTATTGGAATATATCCTATGAGTTTTAAATTATTTGACAAACTTTGGCTGAAAATGGGCTTAATAAAAAAAGTTACGGCTACGCAAGCAGTTACAACCGAAAATGTTGTTACGGCTACGCAAGAAACATCAATTAAAGAAGATAATCAAGAGAATACGGCAAAACAAGGCGAAATTAATCAAACGCAAGACTAAAAATATTAAAAACAATTAAATCACAACAATATTTAATTTCAATTAAAAAATACTAGTCATAACATTTGTTATGACTAGTATTTTAATTACTTGCAAATATATTTTTTAAATATAAGTCTAAAAAAAGGTCTAAAAAATTTGGGCGGAACAAAACAAATTATCTTCATAAATACTCCTTAATGTTTTTCTTTATTATATGTTTATTAAAATAAAAGTGTTACAAAAATTAACTTGTAACACTAATAAATATTTAACTATAATGGATAAAATAATCTAGAAATTATATTTTTCTTAGGTCGATTATACTCTTTGCCCTATCGTTTGACTTAAATATTGCGCTACCCGCAACTAAACAATTTGCGCCCGCCTTAATTACTTCGGCAGAATTTTTTTGGCTTATGCCACCGTCAACTTCAAGCAAAATATTGCGGTCGCCTATTAAATTTCTAGCTTGTTTAATTTTTTCTAAGCTACCGTCAATAAAGCCTTGCCCACCAAAACCCGGCTCGACACTCATAATAAGAATTAAGTCGACTAAATCTAAATAGGGTTTTATTGCCTCTACCGGCGTATTTGGTTTGATTGATAGACCGGCTTTTGCGCCGTTATTGCGAATAAGTTGAAGCGTTTCTTTAACGCAACCGCACGCTTCTAAATGAATGGTAACAATATCTGCGCCCGAAGAAATAAATAGCTCGACATATTTTTCGGGATTAATTATCATAAGATGTACGTCTAGAACATTTTCGCATACTTTGTTAATATCGTTGATAAATTTAATGCCAAAAGTAATGTTAGGGACAAACACACCGTCCATAACGTCGCAATGCAACATATCAGCGCCGTTTGCCGTCAATTCCTGCGCCTCTTTGCCAATATTAGCAAAGTCAAACGACAGTAACGACGGAGAAATATAAATCATAATTTATGCCCTTCCTTATGTATATTATTTATAAATATATGTCTACTTCTTATTTAATTTATGTACTTATTTATTTATATGGTCGATTAACGCCTTAAATAAACTCTGTTGAGCTGTCTGCTCAACTAATTTTTCGGGGTGCCACTGAACGCAAAGATAAAACTCATTATCGTCACGTTCTATTCCTTCGATTACTCCATCGCTAGATACGGCGTTAATTACAAAACCCTTGCCAAGAGTCTTTACGGATTGATGATGCAAACTATTGACAAGAATTGTTCCGCTTAAATATTTGCCCAGTTTGGTGTCGGGTAAAATGCTAACTTGATGTAGCAAACCTTCTTTGTTATGTTCTATTAAAACATCGTCGTTGAATATTTGTTTATTGATGTCTTGATACAAACTTCCGCCACATAAAATATTGCTCATTTGCATTCCTCTACAAATACATAACACAGGCTTATCGCCGCTAAGCAATAACGGAATAAGATTTTTTTCAAGCTCGTCTCTTTTTTCGCCGCCTGCTACGTAATACAGTCGTTCTTCGCCGTAAAGAGCAGGGTCAATGTCAGCCCCGCCTGAAATTACAAAAGCGTCATAATTCTCATAGACTTCTTTTGCCGAACTTTCATCTAGCGGATAATCGATTATATCCGCCACCGCCCCTTGACTTGTTACCGCTACTACGTATTGATTTGTGCATAGTTGGTCGTTATTTGCCTTACAAACATCTCGAATAATGGCTACTTTCATATTTCTCACTTAATTTATATATTATATTTTTATAATGATTGTTTTAAAAACCGTTAATTTATTTTTAGTATTACTTATAATATGCTTTACTTTAATATTTGTCTTTTTCTTTTTGGCAAAGTTGCTTATATAACTCGACATACCTTTCATATCTGCCTTGACAAATAATGTTTTGGCTTACGGCTTGCTTGACCATACAATCGGGTTCTGCCGTGTGCGTGCAAGTGCTAAATTTGCATTGTCTTGCATGCTCGCTAAAATCTGGGTAGTAAGTCATAAGTTCGCTACTCTTTACGGTTGATTCGTCAATATCAAGCAAAGAAAACCCCGAAGTATCCACAAGCTGAATTTGCTCAAAATTTATAATCGATGCGTAGCGAGTAGTATTTTTACCACGCATAATACGTGCTGACAACTCGCCTGTAAGCCCTACGCTATGCCCTACGAGAGCGTTGATTAACGAGGTCTTACCAACACCCGATTGCCCTGCAAAACAGCTTACACCGCCTTGCGCCGACTTAAAAAGCTCATCTATTTGGTTGTTGTAGCAAGAAGCGTAAATAATACTTGCTATTTCCTTATAGTTTTGATTAATTTTTTGGATAAATTCGCAACTAGCTAATTCGCTTTTGTTTACCACAATTACATAGTCGATATTTTGGTAAATACAGTTTACTATTATCTTATCGATTAAAGATAAGTCCGGGCTAGGTTCGGGCGCAGTTACTATAAAAACTCTATCTATGTTGGCAATCGGCGGACGAACAAGACTATTTTTCCTGGTCAAAATTGTTTCGATACAGCCTACCCTGCCATCAAGCGAAAAAGTGCAATAGTCGCCTACCATTATGGCGTAATCTTTTAGTTTTTTCCGTGCAACGACACGATATGTTCGTTCGCCCGAAAAAACCGTAAACATACCGCCTACGCCTTTAATTACTTTACCGTTTAAAATTTTATTCTTACTATTACTCATTTTATTTGTTATCTATTGGTTTGTCAATAGGTTTTGAAACTTTTTGTTCTAAATAGCTCTGCCTAAGCTGTCCGCAAGCGCCGGCAATATCTACGCCGAGTTGGCGTCTAAGCGTTGCAGAACAACCAAATTCGGTAAGTTTGGTTAAAAAATATTTAGCGTGTTGGTCGTTTGTTGGACGATGCTTGCGTTCGGCTACGGGGTTGAGCCTAATTAAATTTATATGGTGGCTAAACCCTCTTGTAAGTTGAGCTAATTGATAAGCGTCGTCAAGCCCGTCATTTACGCCGTCTATTAAAGTATATTCGAAAATAACTCGCCTACCCGTAGTTGTAAAGTAATATTTTGACGCTTCGATTAGTTCGGTCAAATTGTATTGCTTAGCAATCGGCATTATTTCTTCTCTCTTTTCTTGATATGCCGAATGTAGCGATATGGTTAAGTTTACGCCGAGTTTTAGGTCGGCAAGAGCGTAGATATTAGGAACAATTCCGCAAGTTGACAGAGAAATATTGCGATAACTAATATTAAGTCCGTCTTTGCTGTTAATTGCCGACAAAAAAGCGACAACATTGTCAAAATTATCAAGAGGTTCTCCGCTACCCATAAGCACAAGATTTGTCACAGAGCGTTTCTCTATTGTTCCGCCATTATCTAAGTTTACAAGCGTAACGAAAGAAACCATCTCGCCTACCGAACAGTTACGAATTAGCCCTTTTAAAGTGCTTGCGCAAAAAGAACACCCCATTCGACAGCCCACTTGGGTAGAAATACAGAGTGTATTACCATAATTGTAACGCATAAATACGCCTTCTACAACGTTGCCGTCGGTAAGAGAAAACAAATATTTGATTGTTCCGTCACGAGAAATAAATTTTTGTAAAATTTTTGCTCCCTGAGCATAAAAATTAGAATCTAACGTTGTCCTAAGCTGTTTGTCTAGCGTTGACATATCGTTAAATTCGTAGCCCTTAGCAAGCCATACGGCAATTTGTTTGACTTTGTAGCTAGGTATATTGTATTCGCTTAGAACTTCTTCAAGCCCTTGCAAATTATAGTCGGTTAAAATTTTCATATTCTCCACTATTATTAGTTTATAGATTGGTTAAAATGTTTAAGATTTTCTAACAAGTCTTGCTACGTAGTAGCCCTCGACATTATCTTCGTAAGGAAGAAATTGTTTGCAAGCTTGATTGATTACATATCCGTCTAGGCTAAACGGCGACAAGGCAAAATTCGAATGATTTGCAAGAAAAGCGTCAACTATATCTTGGTTCTCTTGTTTGAGTAGCGAACAAGTCGAATATACTAAAATTCCGCCTACTTTTACATATTTTGAGGCATTTGCTAAAATCTTGCCTTGTATTGCAATTAATTCTTGTAAATTTTGCTCCGTTCTAAATAGTTTAATATCGGGCTTGCCATAAAAGACGCCAAAACCCGAACAAGGCGCATCGCATAAAACATAGTCGTAGTTAGAAGCAAAGTTTGGATTAAATTCGGTTGCGTCGCTTTCAACTATATTAAGTCTATTCTCAACCCCCATACGTTTAGCGTACGAGGCGATTAAAGAGAGTCTATGCGGATAGATGTCGCAAGCTACAATTCTTGCAGACTTGTTGAGTTGAGCAAGATAAACAGCTTTGCCTCCGGGCGCAGAACACAAGTCTAACACTCGGGCTTGACCTACGCAACTAATACATCTTGTTACAAGACAGCTACCTAGCGACATAGCCGTATAATACGTTGGGTCAATTCCAATTAACCCGCCTTTTACAAACAAGCAGTCGTCAAGAGGCGACTCAAAAGTTGCGGACTTTTTGTCTTTGACATATTCTAAAAAGTCGTTAAGACTTATTTTTTCTAAATTAATTCTTATATGCGTATTGTGGTCAAATTTGTGAGAAAGAATTTTAATTGTATCGCTAACGCCGTATTGTTCGATTAACAATTTCGTAGCGAAAAGTGGAAAAGAATAGTAAATTGATAGATAGGTCGTTTTGTCCTTAGGATAAAATATTTTGTCGGCGGTAAGGGCGTCATAAATATTACGTAAAGTTGCGTTTACAAAGCCTACAAGTTGAGTTTTGCCTGTTGTTTTAGTAAGTTCGGCGCAGTCGTTGATTACGGCATAAACAGGTATGGATAAAAATTTTAAACAATAAACGCCTATTTTAAGTATAATTTTTATTACGGGTTTAATTGACTTTGCAAACCCCGAAATAATATATTCTAGGTGTAAGTTGTTGTCAAGCACGCCATAGACAATCTTAGTCACAAGCGATTTATCCCTGACATTACAGCTAATTAAAGTGTTATTTAGGGCAATCTCGCTATACGCTTGTTGCCTAAATATTTGGTCTAAACAATTATAAGAAGCTAAAAAAGCGTTATTCATTGCCAAATACCATACCCAAACTAACTTTTCTTCCGTTGATAAAGTCTTTTGCGGTTACAGCCTTATTTCCCTCTAATTGTATAACTTTAAGTCCAACATACCCTTTGCCACAAGCCACGACTATTCTATCCTTTCGTAGTTCGATTACTTTGCCCGCTTGGTCTTTGCCTATTTGAGCGATTTGCTCGCATTCTATTATTTTTACTCGTCTACCTTGCAAAAAAGTGTATGCCGAAGGCGTAGGAGAGAGTCCTCTAACTAAATTTACAATTTGATAACTTGGTTTGCTCCAATCGATAAGTTCAAGCGACTTAGTTATTTTACCGCACTTAGTCGCAAGCGAATTGTTTTGCGGTATAGAAGTAATATCGTTTTGCACAATTAAATCTAGGGCATTTACAATTAAACGGCTAGAAAGCACGCTTAATTTTGCGCTTAAACTGCCAAAATTGTCGTCTTTTGAAATTGCTATTTTGCTACTTAATATTACGTCGCCTGCATCAAGAGCAAGAATAGTACGCATTATTGTAACGCCTGTATGCGTTTCGCCATTGATTAACGCCCAATTAATGGGAGCTGCTCCCCTATATTTAGGTAGTAACGAAGCGTGAACATTTAGCACGCCATATTTTGCTATGCTTAAAAATTCCTTGCTAAGCATTTGTCCAAAGGCGCAAGTGATTATGACATCGGGGTTAAGCGAAGAAATTTCTTCAATACCAAATTTACTTACGCTACTATATTGTAAAACTGGAATATCTAGCTCGTTTGCCTTTTGTTTTACCGGACAAGGCGTAATTTTATTGCGATTGCCTATTTTATCTAACGGCGTTACTACGGCTAATATTTCGTGATGTTGACTAAGGTTAACTAGCGGGGCAACGGCGAAGGACGGCGTGCCCATAAATACAATCTTCATTATTTCTCCCTTGTGTTTAATGTTTATGCGTTTTGTCAATAAATAATCGTTATTTATGCGTTTTTGCATTTAACAACATTTAATCGTTGCTTATGCGTTTTTGCATTTTGTCAATAAATAATATGCCGTCAAGATGGTCTAACTCGTGCAGAAAAGCTCTTGCGGTATAGTTTTCCGCCGTTACGGTTTGCTTTACTCCAAAGCGGTCGAAGTACTCTAAAACAATGTTTTGAGGACGCTCGACAACCCCTCGACATTCGGCGACGGACAGGCAACCTTCGTTGTCTACCGACTTACCCGAGTAAGAAACCAAACAAGGATTGACAACTTCGTAACGTTTATCGTCAATTTCTACTATATATACTCTTTTAAGCACGCCAACTTGAACTGCCGCAAGCCCTAATCCGTCGGCGTGAAGCAAAGTTTCGTGCAAATCGTCAAGTAATTCGCCTAGATGTTGGTCGAAATTGACTACGGGTTTGCTAATTTTTCTTAAAATTGGGTCTGGACTCTTTAAAATATTTCTTCTTGCCATTTTAACTTAAATTTTGCGGATTTCTCTCGCAAAATACTGAAACCTCCTTATCTTGAATATCGGTAGCTTGGTAAATTTGTTGTAGTATTTGGTCTGCGCTATCAGCCGACAACTTAATTAAAATTTGATATCGGTGCTTATTCTCTATTCTTTGCAAAGGACATCTCATTCGTTGCAAAAATAAAAAATCATTTGGGTAACTTTCTTTAATATTCTCAATTACTGCGTAATGCTTATTGAGTAGGTCTACGCACTTTTGACTTGTTGGGCTAGTATATAATATTCTTATAACTTCGGTAAAGGGTGGGAAATTTGTCGCTTCTCTAAGATTTATTTCTTTTTTATAAAAAGCTAAGTAATCTTGGTCTTTGGCAAGTTGCAAACAATAGTGCTTTGGGGTATAAGTTTGTAACACTACCTTGCCTACTTGCTTATCTCGTCCGCTTCTACCGCTAACTTGGGTTAGTAATTGGTAAGTCTTTTCGCTACTTAAATAATCGCTGTGATACAAACTTTGGTCGCCGTCAAGAATACCTACAAGAGTTACATAGGGAAAGTCGTGTCCTTTGGCTATCATTTGAGTGCCTACAAGTATTTGCGCCTTGCGAAGTGAAAAAGCGTCGAGAATACGAACGTGGGACTCTTTGGTTTGAGTGGTGTCAAAATCCATACGCAAGACTTCTACTTCGGGATAAAGCGTCTTTAAATAGGCGACGACTTGTTCTGTGCCCATTCTGCCCTGCCGTAGTTTATTATTTTTGCATACGGGGCAAACGTCCAAAACTTTATATCTATTTTTACAATAATGACATTTAAGCTGGTTGTCTTCTTTGTGGTAAGTTAAGGCTACGTCGCAATCTTTACACTTAGCTACATAACCGCATTTGGGACACATTAAGAAACTCGAATACCCTCTACGGTTGACAAACAGCATTGCTTGGTTGCCCTTAGCCAAACATTCGTCAAGCTCATTTTTTAAGGTAACCGAAAACAAAGCGTTGTTGCCCATTCGCATTTCTAGCGACATATCTACAAGCTCTACCTTGGGCAAAGGTCGTTCGTTTATGCGACTAGGCATATTTATCAATTTATATTTGCCCTTTGTAGCGTAATAAAACGTATCTAAACTTGGCGTTGCGCTACCTAGCACAAGGCAACAGTTGTTGTATTTGGCTCTAAATTCGGCTACTACTTGGGTATCATAACGTGGGTTAGATTGACTAATATAGCTAGAATCGTGTTGTTCGTCAATAATAATAACGCCTAAATTTTGTAAAGGAGCAAAAATAGCGCTTCTTGCCCCAACGGCAATGCGAGCCTGCCCTCGTTTAAGCCTTTGCCATTCGTCAAAGCGTTCGCCGACCGATAGTCCGCTATGTAGTATAGCTACATTTTCGCCAAACCTAGACCTAAATAGTCTAAGCATATTGGGCGTTAAAGATATCTCCGGCACTAACATAATAGCCGTTTTACCGCTAGCTATAACTTGTTCTATTACTCTTAAATATACTTCGGTCTTACCGCTACCCGTAACTCCAAAAAGAAGATATGGGTCGCTTAAATTTGACATTATTGTATCGTAAGCATTTTGTTGGTCGGTAGTTAAAATATGCGCTTGTTTTGTTTGACTTAAAGACTTGTAAGGCGTTCTTTGACGAGGAGTAAAAGAAATATCTATGTAGCCTTTTTTTGTAAGAGCGTTTAAAGCAACGCCAAACATTTTGTTAAGCGTTATTGTATCTTGACTGCCAACTTCTACTAAATAGTTTATTAATTCTACTTGTTTTTTTGCTTTTTTACCTAGTTCTATAAGAATTTGCTGACTGGTGTAATTTGTTGAGATACTGGCTGTTTTGCTAAAAACTTCTTTAACTTTGCCTCCACGCATTTGAGAAGGGATAAACAGCCTCAACGCATCGATTAGTCGCAAGTGATATTTATATTGTAGGTAGCTTGCAAGCGAGAGCATCTCGGGACTTAACGCCACATATTCGTCAAGCGGTAACAATAGCGATTTAAGCTTATTATCGGGTACGTCGGTATGTTCTTTTTTGCCAACGATAAACCCTTCGATTTGCTTATTTGCAAAAGGCACAAGCACACGTTGTCCCACGCAAAAAAAGTCTTCGCCATAATAATCGAAAACTTTATCTACGTTGCTACTTGAAATATCTACAATGACTTCGTATATCATTTAAGATTGATTATTTTGTCTAATATAATATCGGCAAGGTCAATTTTACTCATACAAGGAAGTTCGGTTTGAGAAGATTTATCGATTAAAGTAACTATGTTGGTATCACAGTTAAAACCTGCGCCTAGTTTAGTAACATCGTTAGCTACTACTAGGTCGGCTGACTTATTAATCAGTTTTGCGGTGGCGTTAGCGACTAAGTCGTTTGTTTCGGCAGAAAAAATTACGAGTTTTTTGTCGCCTTTAATTTTGCCGACGGCTTTTGCTATATCTACATTTTTAACTAGGTTGAGCGTTAAAACGTTCTCTTTATGTTTTGTTTCTTGGTAATTTTCTACCCTGTAATCGCTTGGGGCTGCCGATTTAATGATAATGTCGGCGTGTTCGAGCTCTTGCATAACAGCTTCGTACATTTGTTGAGTAGTGTCAACGTTAATAATTTTGCAATTCTTTGGAAGTTCGCAAGAATGTCTACCTAATATTAAAGTGACCTCAGCCCCCCTATTAATTGCCGAATTTGCTAAGCTTACGCCCATTTTGCCCGAAGAAAAATTGGTTATAAAACGAACGGCGTCTACTTTTTCGATAGTAGCGCCAGCCGTAACTAAGACTTTTTTACCTAAGTAATCTCGTTTAGGCATTAAAACGTCGACAATAGCGTTAAAAATAATGTCAATGTCGGCAAGTCTACCTACGCCTACGTCGCCACAAGCTAATCTACCGCAAGTAGCTTCGACGATAGTCATACCACGCTTTGTAAGCGTTAGAAGATTTTCTTCAAAAGCGGGATTTTGGTACATATTGCAATTCATTGCAGGCGCTACTATAATAGGACATTTAGTTGCAAGAATAGTGGTAGACAAAAAGTCGTCGGCTATGCCACGAGCAATTTTACCGATAATATTTGCCGTCGCAGGAGCAATTACAAAACAATTAGCTTTGTTTGCAAGCGAAATATGTTCAATCTCCCATTCGTTTTGACCGAACAAATCGGTGATTACTCGGTTGCCCGACAAACTCTCGAAAGTTAGGGGCGAAACAAATTCTGTTGCGTGGGCAGTCATAACGACAATAACATTTGCGTCGGCTTTTTTAAGTCTGCTTACAAGCTCGCAAGCCTTATAAACGGCTATTCCGCCCGAAACGCCTACTACTACGGTCTTACCTTTAAGCACTCTATTAATCTTCCTTAACTATAACTGTCTTGCCCGAAGCAAGTTCTTCCGAAGCGATTGTAATCGCCTTAGCGTTTGTGGTTACGGTTTCTTTTGATAATTTTTCGTTCAATTTCTTAGCTCTTTTAGAAGTCGAACAGCAAAGAACATATTTGTTGCCTGCAATCTTGGTTAAATCGTCAATAGGTGGTTTTGTAATCATATTATATCTCCTAAAAAAATTAGATTTTTTAATTTACTTATAAGTTTGTTATTTATTGTTTTTATTGTTTAATTTATATTAAAGTTATTCGATATTTTGGCATTGTTCTCTTAACTTTTCAATCTCATTTTTGAGGTCTACGCCACTACGAGTTACGGCTAAGTTGTTACATTTACTGCAAATTGTGTTAGCCTCTCGGTTCATTTCTTGTATTAAAAAGTCAAGTTTGCGCCCGATTGCTATATCGCTAGACAAAAATTTACCGCATTGGTGAATATGACTAGTAAGCCTGTCGAGTTCTTCGTCAATATTGCTACGGTCTACAAAAAAAGCGATTTCGTTGACTAACCTTGCTTTGTCTATATCTACGCCGTTTAATGCTTCGGTAAGTCTTATAGAAAGTTTTTCGGCGTATTCTTTGGCGACCTGGGGAGCGACAAAGCTAATACTATCTTTGCACTTAGATATCTCGGCTAAGCGTTCTTTCATAATTGTCGTAAGTTTCGTACCTTCGTCAAGACGCATTTTGTTAAGAGCGCAAAGAGCGTTGTTTACACATTCGATTAAAAGTTGATTTAAGTCGTTTTCCTCTTCTTCCTTGACAATATAAGTGAGTATATCGGGAGTTTTAACTAAGGCGTTAAGCTGAAAGTCGTTTTTTAGCCCAAATTGTTTGGCAAGTTGATTTGTCTTATCAATTACTTCTTCCGCAAGGGCAAAGTCAACTACGACTTGCTTGTTGCTTGTATCTCGGTCAATATAATTAATAAATATATCGAGATGCCCTCTTGAAACGCTGTTTGATACGGTCTTTCTAACTAAGTCTTCGTAAGCGTTAAAAATGCGGGGCATTTTGATATTAATATCAAGATAACGGTGATTTACCGACTTAATCTCGACGGATATTTCTTTACCTTGTCTTTCAATTCGGCTTTTGCCGAACCCTGTCATACTATTCATATAATTCTTCCTAAATATATTTTACCGTTGGCAACTACATTGATAATTAGCAGTATGCAAATTTAATTTGTAAATTACCACATTGTATTATAACACACTTGGTTACTTTTTCCAAATAATTAATAATGTTTTATCTATTTTTCAATTAATCTTTAAGAGAGCAACTTGATAAATTCGTCTTCTGTCATTATTTGTATATTTAGCTGTTGAGCTTTTGCAAGCTTGCTACCTGCCTGTTCGCCTACTATTAGGATATCTACCGACTTAGAAACGCTAGTTGCAATCTCTCCGCCGTTTTGCTCAATCAACTTTTGGGCTTGTTCTCTTGTGTAATTTGTCAAAACGCCGGTAATAAGCATTTTTTTGCCTGAAAAGATGCCTACTGCGTTTTCTTTATAGGTTGGAGCTATGCCTAACCTAGCAAGCTCGGCAACTTCGTTTATGTTAAATTCGTCTTCAAAAAATTGGGCTACTCCCTCGGCTACAATCTCGCCGACTTCGTCTAACCGCATAAGTTCTTCCCTAGTTGCGTGGCTTAACGCTTCTACGCTACCGTAACGCTTTGCAAGTTGTCTTGCCGAAACTATGCCGATATTATCTATGCCTAGCGCATAAATAAAGTTGGCAAGTTGAACTTTTTTACTTTGCTCTATTGCGCTAAGTAAGTTGTCTATTCGCTTTTGTTTAAAGCCTTCTAGGTTTGCAAGGTCATTTGAAGTTAATTTATAGAGCTGACTTGCTTGTCTTATATTTAATACTTGGGATAGTTGTTCGGCGGTCTTGCCGGAAAGCCCTACGATATCGGTTGCTGATTTACTTGCGTAGTGAGTTAGCCTAGCTATAATTTGAGCCGAGCAGTTTAAGTGATTTTGACAAAATATATGCGCCCCTATTGATTTAAGTTCGCTGTTACAAGACGGACAATTTTTAATCAATTCAATTTTTGTAGAATTTTCATTCTCTTCTAATATACTTAACACTTCGGGGATAACATCATTGCTACGGCGAATAAGCACAAGACTATTTTTCGACAGCTTTTTTCGTCTTATATCGTCAAAATTATTAAGAGTAGCCCTTTTAATAGTCGCACCGCATAACTCAACGGGCGAGAGTATGGCAAGCGGTGTAAGTTTGCCGGTACGGCCAACTTGCCAAACGCAATCAATCAAAGTTGTGGCGACTTCTTCCGCCTCAAACTTGAAAGCGATAGCCCAACGAGGGAATTTATCGGTATAACCTAGAACTTTTCTTTTTTCAAAGTCGTCTACCTTGATTACTATGCCGTCAATAAGAAAGTCGTAGTTATCTCTTTCAACTTCTATTCGCTTAATAATTTCTAATATTTCTTGATAATTTTTTGCTGTTTTAAAAACATCATTTGTTTTAAAAAGATTTTTTTGTAAAAATGCAACCAACTCGACTTGGGAATTAACGCTTGCGACTTCGTTGCCGAGCGCATACATAATTATGTCAAGATTGCGTTGCATAGACACCTTAGGGTCAAGATTTCTTAACGCCCCGGCAGCTCCGTTACGAGCATTTTTAAGTTGCTGATTAGGAAAAAGTTTATTATAGTTAGCAAGCGAAGATAATTTCATAATAGCTTCGCCGATAAAAGTAGTTTGCTCTTTGTACCCTATTGTAAGCGGTAAAGTGCGTACGCACCTAGCTTGGGCGGTGATATTTTCGCCCACTTTGCCGTTGCCCCGTGTAGCGACGGTTTGAAGTAGACCATTATTATAAATTGCCGAAACCGACAGCCCGTCATATTTAAGTTCGACCGTATAAGTAACCTTGCCTACGGCTTTTTCAACCTTAGTAGTCCAGTCCTCAATAGCTAAATAAGTTTGCGCTTTGTCAAGACTATACAGTCTATTAGGGTGAACGTACTGCTCAAACTTCAAGAGAGGCTCACCGCCTACTTTAAGCGTAGGCGAACAAGGCAAAACAATACCGCTTTCTTTTTCAAGTTTGACTAATTTGTCGTAGAGGGCATCGTAAGTACTGTCGGGAACGCTTGGTTGGTCAAGACAATAGTATTCGTAAGCCCATTTATTAAGTTGGTCGATTATTTGTTGCATCATATTATGAAACAAACCTCATAAAAATATTGTGTAAATAGCGATTTGATTTGCTATAAATATTGTGTTAAATAGCGATTTTATTTGCTTATTTCGGCGTTTATGTTTTGCCGTTATTTAAGTTATATAACCATTACTAATACTTAAATATTTAGTAATTAAGCCTTAGTTAACGGAGCGTATTTAAGAGATAAATTCTTTTTGCCTACGGTGTCAAAGGCGACGATTGCGTTACCGCTGTCGATTGAAAGAATTATTCCTTTGCCAAAAGTAGAGTGAACTACCACTTCGCTTACGGTATAAATGCTAGGGTCAATGTTGAGCTTGGGGGTAACTTGTCTAGTGCGAGGAGTGTAAGTGGGCACGCCTTCATTATCGTAACTAGGCGTAGGCGGTGGCGTAATAAGGTCGCTTACTTCCTTATAAAATGGCGAAGCCGAACAAAAGCTACGGCTACCATACACAAAACGAGATTGTGACCTAGTTAAATACAACCTTTCTTTTGCCCTTGTTACGGCAACGTAGGCAAGACGGCGTTCTTCTTGCATTTCTTTGTTAGAATAACTTGCCCTTGAAAGCGGGAAAATACCATTATCAAGCCCGACAACAAAAACAACCTTAAATTCTAGTCCCTTAGCCGAGTGGATTGTAGAAATTGTCACAAAGTTATCTTGGTCAACTTCGCCGTTGTCCGCCATAATAGAAACCGACTGCAAATATTCCGCAAGAGTGGCTTCTTGCCCGTTTTCTTGGCAAAATTGCTCGACGGAAGAAATAAGTTCGTCAATATTTAATGCTCGTTCGGCGTCTTCTTCGCTTTGAGTTAAAGTTTGCTTATATTGCGTGCGAGAAATGGCCTTTTTAACAAAATCTAATAAGCTATTATTTTGTTGCAACTTAACTAAATCTTCATAAAGAGCATAAAAATCAACTAATTTGTGGCTTGTTGTCGAACCCAAAAATTCAAGATTGCGTTCGTCGGCTAAAAATTGCAATATGGATATGCCATAACTATTTGCTTGTTGAGTTACTTTATTAATAGTCGCAAGCCCTATTCCACGTTTAGGCGTGTTGATTATACGTAGCAAAGCCGAATTATCATATATATTATTGACAATTTTAAGATAAGCTAATAAGTCTTTAATTTCTTTGCGGTCAAAGAATTTAAACCCGCCAAAAACTTTAAACGGTAAATTATACTTTAAGCACTCTTGCTCAAAGTTACGGCTTAATGCGTTAACCCTCATAAGAATTGCAAAGTCGCTATAATTATATTTATTAAATCTAATTAACGCTAACATTTGTTCGACAACGTATCTAGCTTCTTGCCCTTCTTCGTTTGCCGAGAATTGTTCGACTTTTACTCCGGCTTCGTGTTCGGTAAAAAGTTCCTTTTTATGGCGTTGCTCGTTCTTGCTAATTATTTCGTTAGCAACTTGAAGTATTTTTTTGGTGCTACGGTAGTTTTGCTCTAACGTAAAGACGTTAGCCGAGGGAAAATCTTGGTTAAAATTAAGAATATTGTCAATTTCCGCCCCTCTCCAACCATATATTGACTGGTCGTCGTCGCCAACTACAAACAAATTGCCATATTTTTTGCTAAGTAACTTAATAATGTTATATTGAACCTTATTAGTGTCCTGAAATTCGTCGATACTGATATATTTAAATCTTTCTTGATACTTTTCTAGCGTTTGCGGAAAATTTTCAAATAAGTATAAACAGTTGTTAAGAAGTCCGTCAAAGTCGAAAGCGTTGCTTTTTTTAAGTTGTTGAAGATATTTTTCGTAAACGTAGGCGAACAATTCGCTATCGGTTGTAACAATCTCGCTTGCTTCTTCTACCGTTAAATTGTAAGTTTTTGCCATATTGATATTATTAACTATTTCTTTTTTTAGTTTATCGTCATCGATATTTTTTTGGCTAAAAATACTTTTAAGCAGAGTTGCCGTATCTTGTTCGTCATAAATACTAAAATTACTGTGGTAGCCTAACAATTCGGCTTCGTTACGCAATATTCTAACCGCAAGCGAGTGAATTGTGCAAACGGTAAGCCCTTTTGAACCTACCATA
The DNA here is from genome assembly GCA_036654455.1 of Clostridia bacterium. NCBI lineage: Bacteria > Bacillati > Bacillota > Clostridia > Clostridia bacterium. The sequence goes on from JAVVRZ010000003.1 coordinate 27,299, forward strand.
TCGTTAAGTCTAGCCTTCATTTCATTTGACGCTTTATTTGTAAACGTAATAGCAAGTATCTCGTAAGGCGATATACCACGAGCTATCATATTTGCTATACGATAAGTAAGCACTTTTGTTTTTCCGCTACCTGCGCCTGCAAGTACTAATACTGCGCCTTCTATACAATCTACTGCCCGCTGTTGAGCGCTGTTAAGCTGTTGTTCATTCATTACAAATTCTCCTTATTGTATTATACCAAATTTGCGTCAATTAATCAAGGGTAAAAACAAAAAGCAGTTATTTATTTATAACTGCTTTGTAAACTAATTTTAAAAGACATAAAAACTAACGGCTAAAACACTATATATTTTTATCTTGTTCGAGCGTTTTTTGTTTTGCGTAATATTTATCTTTAACTTGACGGTACTTACTGGCTAATTTGAGTAGATAGGCTTGACGCTGACTTGACGACATTTGCTCCATTTCTTTTTTATTTGCAAGCATACCGATAGGATTAACTAGAACTTCTTGACTTGTAATTAATTCTATAACTCTACGCTCAAACTCTTTTTCATTTTCAAAGTCGTGATTGTAAATCTTATTTTTTATTTCGGCTTTATTTTCTTCAAGCAGTGGCACTGCGCTTTTGCCACAAGTTGCGGCTACTTCTTTTTCTTGAATACGTGTTTGTTTAATTTCGTCCCAAAATCCGCTAGCTAATCTTTTTTTGGCGTCTTTGGCATACTTTTTAAAGCTCAATTACTACCCCTCCCTCAAACAATAATGTAAAAAGTGTAAAATTATGCCCAACAACGAATGTAAAAAATGTAGAAAAATGTCGAAACGTGTATAAATAACTACTGCCTACCCTTGACGGATAAGCAGTTGTTTAATTTATCATAAGTAATACTTGTGTCTAGCCCTTAGCGTTACGCTTTCTTGCGGCTTCCGCCTTCTTTTTACGGCGAACACTTGGTTTTTCGTAGTGTTCTTTGCGACGAAGATCGCCAATGATACCATCTCTTGCGCATTTGCGTTTGAAACGACGTAGCGCTGAGTCAAGGGTCTCTGTTTCTCCTACTCTTATTGTTGACATATCTTTCGCCTCCCTTCCGTAAAAACGGGAATATTTGCTTTAAACTAGCTTTTTGATTATAACCTATATGTATTAAATTGTCAAATAATTTTAATAAAGTTTTAATTTTTGGCAAATTTCGTCCAAATTCATATCAAATTTGTCAATAAAGTTCCAGGCTTTAAGGTTGTCGCCAACTTTGCGAGGAATAATATGAAAATGTAAATGAAATACAGTCTGTTCGGCGCAAGCGTTGTTTGCGTTAAAAATATCAACGCCCTCGTAACCGCAGTCGTCTATATAGTGATTGCTGATAAGTTTTACAGCCTTAATCGTTTCGCATAGATATTGTTCGGGGCAATCAAGGATATTTTCGCAATGTTTTTTAGGAATTACAAGAGTATGCCCGACGGTATCTTTGGCGATATCTAAAAATGCGTAGACATAGTCGTTTTCATAAATTTTTTTACTGGGAATTTCACCATTGATTATTTTACAAAATATACACATTGTTTTTCTCCTTAAATTATAATAGTTGTTTTAAAATGTAAATTGTGATTAGTTTGCTTAAATATTTGTTTTTAGCTTTCGACTACGCCTAAAATGCCGTCTAAATATAGCTCTTTTAACTTGACGTTGACAAATTCCCCGATTGCTACCTTTTCTTTGACGTAAACCTTGCAATAATTGTCGGTATAGCCTACATAATAGCCTGACTTAATTTCTTCTACAAGCGTAGAAGTAGTCGTGCCTATTTGCTTAGTTAGATATTCGCTTCTTAATTTATGTTTAAGTTCGGTAAGTATAGCTAGCCGTTGCTTTACGACTAGGCTATTTGGTTTTTCAAGCCCGTACGCCTTAGTTTTTTTGCGTGGTGAAAACGGGAAAATGTGAATATCGGCAAATTTAATTTTATTGATAAAGTCTACGGTGTCACAAAAATCTTGATTAGTTTCGCCACAAAAACCGACTATAACGTCGGTGGTTATGCTTATGTTGGGGTAATACGAACGAATTAAATTAACGCTATTTTCATATTCCTTAGTAGTATAATGGCGGTTCATAGCTCGCAAAGTGTTGTCGCAACCGCTCTGCAAAGACAAGTGCAAATGTTTGCATACGTTTTTTTGCATAGAAGAAAGCAAATCGCCGTTGATTGCGCATTGATAAATACTACCTAATCTAATACGGCAATCGGCAAATTGTAAAGCGTTAAGTAAGGTTGATAAATTTGTATTAATATCTACTCCGTATTGAGAGATGTCAATGCCTGTTAAAACATATTCGTTTGACTTAGTTTGCTTAACTTCGTCTACTATGCTTTCTACGCTTCGACTGCGATTACGCCCCCTAAGATATGGCACAAGGCAATAGCTACAAAAGTTGTTACAACCGTCTTGAATTTTAATATAAGCCCTTGTATGACTAGGATAAGCGTAGATACCTTCTACAAATTTGTTAGGTAGAGTGTCAATGCTTGTAATTTGCTCTAAGCAAGTATTTTGAGAAATTTTACTGGCAATGTCGTCTACGACCTTGCCCAAGTTTAGCTTGTCTGCGTTACCCGACAAATAGACAACGTTTGTCAAAGAAGAAAATTGCGTTGGATTATTTTGAGAGGCGCAACCTACCACAATTACGCTTGCCTTAGGATTAAATTTCTTTGCCCTCGCAACTGCTTGACGGCTCTTGCTTTCTGCCTCGGCTGTGATAGCGCAAGTGTTAATGATATAAATATCTGCCATTTTAAGCCCGTCACTAGCCCCGTAGCCCCGACTAATTAAGTCTGCGACTATTTGTTGGCTCTCATAATAGTTGGTTTTACAGCCTAGCGTAAAGACTGAAATTGTAACTTTTGCATTATTATTTTCCATTTATTTTCCTTTAAAAAGTTCTAAGAAAGGTTATGATTAATTGTAATTTTTTACTAAATTAAGTTTTGCATTTGCAAGTTTTGTCTATAAACTTAGCTAAAATATCTAATTTATTAGGTAAATATTTGCTAAACAAATTGACAAAAATTTAAATATATATGTTATATCCTGCAATTATAAATTAAAAAATATCAATCTAAATATGCGTATTATTTATTTTAGTTGTATATCAAAACAGACTTTATTTTATTTTAGATAAATATTAGAATATTATTAATATTCTTTAACCTCTAAAAGTCGTTTCGGCTAGTTCGTTTAAAACCGAAAGAATGTAAAAAGTTGCCGTTTCGGCTCGTAAAATTCGCTTGCCCAGACTTATTGAAATTGAAATTTTACCTAAAATATCTTGTTCTTGTTGACTAAAACCGCCTTCGCTTCCAACTACTACGGCAATTCTATTTGCGCAAGATAAGTCAAGCGAAAGCAACTTTTCTCCGCCGTTTTCGTTACAAAATATAACGGCGTCGTAGTTAGGCAAAAGGGAGCATAGAGCGTTAAAATTTATTGAAGGTTCAACCCCCACTTGCTTTGCCCTGCAACACTGCTTGCTTGCTTCGTGAGAAATTTTTGTAAGTCTGTTTGCTTTGTCGTTGTCTACGCAAGAAATTGTAAACTGCGACTCGAAAGGTTTAATGTAGTTTACCCCAAGTTCGACGGCTTTTTGAACTACTAAGTCCATATTTCCGCCTTTTAAACAACCACAAAATAAGGTAATATCTAGTTTGCTTTCGCAATAGTTTATATTCGAGCTTACTATGTTTAGATAAACGGTAGACTTGTCAATGTTTGTAACTTCGCAAACATAGTCTATAAGCTCATTCTCAATGTTGATTACGAAGCGTTCGCCGACCCTTGCCCTAAGTACCTTAGCTATATGGTTGTAGCTAGAAACTATTGCGAAGCTGTCGCCGATATGTTCTTCTTTAAGGGCAAAAAATCTTCTTAATTGTCCCATTTATTTATAAGTAGCGTTGCCGACCACTCCCCCTGACTAATCGTGTCTAATTTACTGAGATTAAAAACACTATAAAGTTTATCTAATTGAGTTGTTAAAATGCCCGAAAAAATAACTAAACTGTCTTTTTTAAGAACTTTTGGCAAACTGTCTTTTAATTTAGACAAAATATCAATAGTGATATTAGCCATTACTATATCGAACTTTCCTTCGACTTTTTCAAGTAAGTTACTGTTTTTTACAATAATTTGTTGGTCAAAATGGTTAATCTTTGCATTTTTTAGCGTGGTATTTACGGCTTCGTCGTCATAGTCTACGGCAACAACTTGTTTTGCGCCCAATTTACAAACGGCTACGCTTAATATTCCGCTACCGCAACCGATATCAAGCGCAGTTTTGCCTTGACAATTTATTTTTTGCAAAAAAGAAAGGCACATAGAAGTTGTTTCGTGTTGCCCTGTGCCAAAAGCTAGGCAAGTATCTATAAAGATAGGCTCTTTACAAATTTTGCCTTTATATCCGTAAGGAACTACGGTCAAATTGTCTATGTCAATAGGCGTAAAGTATTCTTTCCATTTGTCGAGGTACTCTACGTCGTCTTTACAAACTACGTTAAGATTGCTAGCAAGGTTAGCCTTGATTAATTCTTGCTTGATTAGTTCGACTTTATCAATTTCGTCAATGCCCAAATAACCTTTGACAACGCAACCGCTCTGCGTTACGCCTTGCTCAATATACTCGATATTGAGTTTTTCAAGGTCGGTGGAGTCATATATAGCCACGCTTTGCCCTGTGACTTCTTGCAAAATGTATGCGACAAGTTCGCTTAACTCTGTCGTCGTTTCAACCGCAATTTCGTAAAATTTCATTTGTGTAACGGTTAGCCTTCGATTAAAATGTCGATTAATTTTTTAGCGTTTTGCCAAGCTAAAACATTTGACTTGTAGAATTGCCTACCTTGTTCGGTAATCTCGTAATATTTACGAGTGACGCCGGCAAGTTCGCTCCCCCAAGTGCCTTTAACGCACCCAAGTTCTTCTAAACGGTGATAAGCGGAATACAAACTCTGTTCGTTAGGAAGAAATAATTCCTTAGTCTTTGCGATAATCTCTTTTCTAATCTCGTTACCGTATTTTTTGCCGTCAAGTAGACAAGCTAGTACGATAGTATCGAAATTGCCTCTTAATAAATCACTAGAAATGATAGCCATACTTAATCTCCTTTACTATGTCAGTAATAATTATAGTACATATTATTTTATTTGTCAAAGGCAAATTATATGATTTTTTGTCATTTTATTTGATAAACAAAAAAAGGTCTTAATTAAAGACCTTAATTAAATATTATTTGATATATTAGAATTGTTATTTTGATTGCTATTTATAAAGTTTTGAGGCTTCTTCCAAAAAAACTCGTCTTAGCGGATAGTTGTTAAGGCTATTAGATTTTTCATAGTCGTTTAAGGCTATTTTTTGTGTTTTTGTAATATTTTTAGGTATTTCTATATTTACTTTTACGTATAGGTCGCCTGTTCCTCGCAAAGTCTTAATGCCTTTGCCACGAAAACGGAACAACTCGCCGTTAGGAGTGCCTTCGGCTATGTGTTGAACTTGCATACCCTGTAAAGTTGGAATTTCTATATCTCCTCCGCACACCGCAGTTGCGTAAGGAATAGGTATCTCGCACACAATATCAAGTCCGTTACGAGAAAAAACTCCGCTCTTTGCTACTTTAATTACAAGCAATAAGTTTCCGGCTTGCCCGTTATATGACCTTGCCGAGTTTCCTTCGCCTCTAAGTTGAAGCACTGCGCCATTCTCTACCCCGGCTGGAATTTTAACGTCCATAACTTTCTTTTTAAGTCTTATGCCCTTGCCATTACAAGACTTACAAGGATTAGTTACAACTTTGCCTATTCCACCGCATTTGTCGCACGCCGATTGTACTATTTGCGTGCCAAAAAGAGTCGACTTTTGATAGTTAAGATAACCGCTTCCGTGACACTTATCGCAGGTTACAAAACTAGCCGAATCTCTTGCGCCTGTTCCGTTACAGTCGCTACATTGTTCGTTGCGTGAAAAAGACACCGACTTAGTAGTTCCTTGCGCCATTTCCATAAAGGTAAGCTCGATTGTATAAGTAATATCGCTACCAACCGGAGTTGATTGTTGACGGCTTCTATTGCTATTCCCTCCCATAAATGAGGAAAATATATCGAATATATCGTCAAAACCGCCTGCGCCACCGCCTGCGCCGAAGGGATTGAAACCGCCTGCGCCACCATCAAAGTCAAGCTCGCCCCTATCGTACTTGCCACGTTTATCTAAGTCGCTAAGCACCGAATACGCTTCGTTACATTCTTTAAATTTTTCCGCAGCGTCTTTATTATTGGGGTTTAGGTCAGGGTGATATTTTTTAGCTAGTCTGCGGTAAGCCGACTTTATCTCGTCTTCGCTAGCGTTTTTGTCAACGCCTAAACAGCCGTAGTAATCTTTTTTTGCCATTATTTAACCATCTTTACCCTAGTTTGATATTTCAAGCTAGGGTAAAGCCTTATTATTATTTTAGTTTAGATTAGTTCTTGTTATCGTCGTCGTGAACGTCGTAGCCTACGCCTTCGTCGGTTGTATTTTGAGCTTGTTCGCCCTCTTTTTGTTTTGGAGCGTTAGCTTGGTAGAAACGTTGCATAATCTCGGCGTTATCTTTGGCAATCTTATCGCTTGTTGCTCGAATATTCTCAATATCGCCTTTGCTTAAAGCGTCTTTGCCTTCTTTAATCGAGGCTTCGAGTTTCTCTTTATCTTCCTTAGGAAGTTTGTCGCCCGACTCTCTAATAAAGTTTTCAAGCGAAAGCACTAATTGGTCTAGACTATTTCTAACTTCTACTTCTTCTTTGCGCTTCTTATCTTCTTCGGCGTACATTTCAGCGTCTTTTACAGCTTTATCAATATCGGCTTCGGAAAGGTTGGTTGAAGAAGTGATTGTTACCGATTGTTCTTTTTGCGTGCCTAAATCTTTCGCCGTAACGTGTACGATACCGTTAGCGTCAATGTCAAATTTAACTTCGACTTGCGGAATTCCTCTTGGCGCCGGCGCAATGCCTGACAAAGTAAAGTTACCTAGCGTCTTGTTGTCGGCTGCCATTTGTCTTTCGCCTTGTAGGACGTGGATATCTACGCTTGTTTGGTTGTCGGAAGCTGTGCTAAATACCTGAGATTTGCTTGTAGGTATAGTAGAATTTCTTTCGATTAGTCTTGTTGTTACTCCGCCTAATGTTTCAATACCTAGTGAAAGTGGCGTTACGTCTAGCAATAGAACGTCTTTGACTTCTCCGCCTAGTACGCCTGCTTGTATTGCCGCTCCAATAGCTACGCATTCGTCGGGGTTAATGCCCTTATAGGGTTCTTTGTTGCAGAAATTCTTAACGGCTTCGACAACTGCTGGTATACGAGTCGAACCGCCGACAAGAATAACTCTATTTAGGTCGTTATTTGTTAAATTAGCGTCTTTCATAGCTAGTTGCATAGGAGTAATCGTCTTGTCGACAAGAGGCTTGGTTAATTGGTCAAATTTAGCCCTTGTTAAGTCTATGTCTAGGTGCTTAGGACCGGTTGCGTCGGCTGTAATAAATGGCAAGTTGATATTGGTTTTAAGCGTGCTAGACAGCTCAATTTTAGCTTTTTCGGCTGCTTCTTTAAGTCTTTGAGTAGCCATTTTATCCTTTGTTAGGTCAATGCCATTGCTCTTTTTATATTCGTCGGCAAGATAATTCATAATAATTTGGTCAAAGTCATCTCCGCCTAGTCTATTATTGCCGTTTGTTGCAAGCACTTCAAATACGCCGTCGCCGATTTCTAGGATAGAAACGTCGAATGTGCCACCGCCTAAGTCGTAGATAAGTATTTTTTGATTTTTGTTCTCGCCCTTATCTAGTCCATAAGCAAGCGCCGCCGCCGTAGGCTCGTTTATAATACGCAAAACTTCTAGTCCTGCAATCTTGCCTGCGTCCTTAGTCGCTTGGCGTTGAGCGTCCGAAAAGTATGCCGGAACAGTTATAACGGCTTGGGTTACTTTCGAACCTAAATATGCTTCTGCGTCAGCTTTAAGTTTGCCTAGAATCATTCCGCTAATCTCTTGCGGAGAATATTTTTTACCATCTATCGCTACGGTGTGCGAACTTCCCATTTCTCTTTTAATTGAAGAAATTGTGCGGTCGGCGTTTACAATAGATTGTCTTTTTGCTACTTGTCCAACTAATCTTTCGCCCTCTTTTGTAATCGCTACTACCGACGGAGTTGTGCGGTTACCTTCGTTATTTACTATTACAACGGGTTCTCCGCCCTCTAATACTGCTACACAGGAATTTGTCGTTCCTAAGTCAATTCCTATAATTTTTCCCATAATTTATTTCTCCTTGATATAATTATTTTTTTAAATTTTTAAGTTGTTTTACAACTTTTAGTTTGTTTAATTTGTGTTTTTACTATTAATTTTTAGTTTGTTTAAGTCTAGTATACCAAACTTTTTAAATTTATTTTTATTTTCCAACTACGACTTGGGCGTAACGGATAATATGGTCTTTATAAATAAAGCCTTTTTGGTACACTTCAACGACCTTGCCTTTTTGCTCGTCTTTAACTTCGATACTATTTACCGCATTAGCGGTGTTGTGGTCAAAAGGTTTGTCAAGCACGTCAAGTTCGGTTATGCCCATTTCAAATAATGCCTTACAAAATTGACGGTAGATAAGTTCGTAGGCTTTGCCGTCGCCTATATCTACACGAGCTTTTTCAAGCGTATCAATAAAGGGAAAGATTTTTTCGATTGTTTTTAATGTTCCTTCTTCTTTGCTAATATCTGCGTCAAATCTTATGCGTTGCTTGTAACTTTCAAAATCATTTTTAATTGCTACAAGTTGGTCGAGATAAGAATCGCCTTTTTTAAGCATAGCTCTTAATTCGTCAACTTTCTTTATTAAATTTTCATTTTCTTTGGTCAAAGCGTTGTTCAACTCGCCTTGAAAGCTTACAAAGTGACGCAGTTGCTCGATAGATAAGTCTTCGAGTTTGACTTTGTCTTCTTTATTTTCTTTTTCTTCTTTTGGGGCTTGGTCTTTTTGAGTTTGCTCTTTGCTATCTTTTTGAGCTTCGGTTTGATTTGTTTGCTCTTGATTTTGCTTTTCTTCTGGTTGTTTATCGTCTTTTGACATTGATTATTTCTCCTTATTATCTAATATATTATCAAGTAATTTATTGATGTGGTCTAATACCGACAAGACTTTTTTGTAATTCATTCTAACCGGGCCTATTACCGCTGCGCTACCTATTGTAAGCCCATCTACGTTTAACGGCGAAGATATTACCGAGCAACCTTCCGGCACGTGATTGTTGCCGTCAGCCATTGTAATAGATACGCCTTTATTTTGCTCGCCTTTTACTACTTCGGCAATTTCTTCTTTGTCTTCCATAGCGGTTATAAAATCTCGGGCTTTGCCTACGTCGTCGTACTCGGGGTGTTCAAATATTGTAGTCGCCCCTTCGGTAATGACGTTATATTTACTTCCGCTATTCATTTTAATCAATATAAGAAGAACTTTATTATAAATATCTCGGTAGAGAGTAAATTCTTCGGTTATTGCCTGTTCAATGCCCTTTGCTTTTGCAATATCTAGTAGCCTTTTGCCTGCAAATAATTTATTAAGCCATACGCTAGCTTTGTTTATCCACTTAGAGTCAATGCCTTGTGGCAAATCTATAAAGTTATCTTTATAGATGTTAGAGTCGGTGATAATTACTACTAGCGCAGATTTATCGTTAAGTTGCAATAATTTAATATTATCTAATTTTTCGTTTTTACTGCCTTTTACGACTACCGAAGTATAGTGAGTAATGCTAGAAAGAACTTTTGCAACCGAACCGACCATATCTTCTACGCTTGTTATTTGGTGGTCAAAGTAGCTATCTACAAGTTTTATTTCTTCTTCGCTAAGCGGACCTGTCTCCATTAATTCGTCAACGTAAAGCCTAAACGCTTTTGCCGAAGGCGCTCTGCCTGCCGAAATATGAGGTTGCACAAGATATCCCATACTTTCAAGCGCCGAGAGCTCGTTTCTAATGGTCGCCGAAGAACAGTCGTTAAGACATTTTTCCTGTATGTCTTTGCTTGATACAGGGTTGGCCGTTTCAATATAACTGTCTACAACGGCTTGTAAAATTTTCTTTTTTCTTTCGGATAATGCCATATTACCGCCTACTATATCAATATTTTATGCAAGTGCTAGCAATCTAGTGCGTCGACTGCTAAGTTACAGATAAAATATAACACCGCAGTATTTATGTGTCAAGTAGTTTTTACCACTTTTTTACATTTTTTCAAGTTTATTTATATAAATTTTTAAAAAAACTTATTTAAATTATGAAGACTTAATTTTTGTCTAAATAAACTTGTTTTCTGCGATGTTATTGATATTAGTTTAGTCGATTAACCTATTACTTATTCGCATAAATTAATTTTTTATCTATTATAATTAAAAACATAGATTAGCTAGAAGTAAATTTTTACAATTAAAATAATAGGTCAACTAGAATTGCGTTAAGAATATATAAGTTTGTAGCCGTAATTATGCCGTCTTTATTGATAAGTAGTCCTTGACTGATAAGTTTATTTAACTTTTCTTTGTAGTAAGCAAAAAAGTCTACGCCAAACTCATTAAAAAAATCTTGTGTGTTTAGTCCTTTTTCTCGCCTTAACGCAAGCATAGTATATTCAAAGTAACATTCTTCGCCCTTAATATGCTTTTTAGACGAATAAACAGGCAAATTAGAATTTATTTTGCTAATATATTTTTGCCGATTTGCAATATTTGTGTATCTAACTTTACCGACAAAGCCACTTGCAGAAACGCCAACAGCAAGGTAGTCGCCGTAATCCCAATATCTACAATTATGTTTACAGGCATAGTTAGGCTTTGCGTAATTAGATATTTCATATCTATTTATATTATTATTTTTTAACACCTTGCAACACACGTCATACATATCTACAACTGTGTCCATATCGGGCAAATTTAATTTCATTTTGTAAATAGGCGTTCCCCTCTCGACTTTTAAGGCGTAGCAAGAGAAGTGAGGAATGTTTAAATCTAGACAAAGTTTAAGCGTATCTTCTACGTCCTTAATGGTTTGGTTGGGTAGACCTAGCATAATGTCGCAACTGATATTATCAACCGATAGACTATGGAGAATATTTATAGTGTTTACAAAGTCGCAAGTATTGTGCGGACGTCCAATTAAACGCAAAATATCGTCGTTTGCGCATTGTAGACCAACTGAAAAACGGTTAACCCCTAACTCAACAAACCGTTTAAGTTTAGTTTTGTTTGCCGAAGAAGGATTAACCTCTAATGTAATTTCGGTATCTTCAAGAACAAAATTAGATTTAATCGCTTCAAAAATACAAGCTAATTGTTCTTCGCTAAGTAAAGACGGTGTTCCGCCTCCAAAATAAACGCTAAGTAATTTTTTGCCACGACAAGAAAAATTACGAGCTTTTTGCTCGATTTCACAGCACAAAGCCTTGATATAGCTGTCGTAGTCGTCGCAAACGCTACTGTTAAAATTGCAGTAAATACATTTGCTAACACAAAAAGGAATATGAATATATAGGGCTAAATCAGTCATCTATCTTTAAAATTGACATAAAGGCTTCGCTGGGAATTTCTACGTTACCTACTTGGCGCATACGTTTTTTGCCTTCTTTTTGCTTTTCTAGAAGTTTTTTCTTACGAGAAATATCACCGCCGTAACATTTTGCCAGTACGTCTTTTCGCATAGCTTTTACGGTTTCTCTCGCAATAATTTTACCGCCGATTGCAGCCTGAACGGGTATTTCAAACATTTGGCGTGGTATAACGTCACGCAATTTTTCGGCAATTTGTCTACCTCTTGTGTAAGAACGACTTTCGTGTACGATTAAGCTAAGCGCATCGCAAATTTCTCCGTTAAGCAACATATCTAGTCGCACTAATTTGCTTTGCTTGTAACCTGTTATTTCATAGTCAAGGCTAGCGTAGCCCCTTGTGCGAGATTTTAAGGTGTCAAAAAAGTCGTAAATAATCTCATTTAAAGGTAAAATATATTTAACGCAGGCTCTTTTTGGGTCGGGATAACTTATATCTACAAATATTCCTCGTTTATCTTGACAAAGCTCCATAATAGCGCCGACATATTCGGGCGGAGAATAAATTGAAGCGTTGACAATAGGTTCTTCTATATATTCTATTCGGTCGGGAGAAGGCAATTTGGTAGGGTTGTCAATATCTAAGATTGCCCCCGAGGTTAGACAAACTTTGTAAGATACGCTTGGCGCTGTTGTAACTAAATCGAGGTTAAACTCCCTTTCTAACCTTTCTTGTATAATTTCCATGTGAAGAAGACCTAAAAACCCGCATCTAAACCCAAAACCTAGGGCTATTGAAGTATCGGGTTCGTAAAGTAGAGCGGCGTCGTTAAGTTTAAGTTTTTCAAGAGCTTCTCTTAAATCATTATATCTACTACCGTCGGCTGGGAAAATTCCGCAAAAGACCATAGGTAAGGCTTTTTTATAACCGGGCAAGGCTTTGTCGCAAGGGCGGTCGGCGTTAGTGATTGTGTCGCCTACCGAAGTGTCGGAGATTGTCTTAATGCTTGCTGAAATATAGCCTACTTCGCCAGCAGAAAGCGAGGAAGCGCTAAGCATATCGGGGACAAGAACGCCGACTTCGACAACGTCAAAAATTTTAGAGCTTTGAAACATTTTTATTCGGTCGCCAACTTTTACGCTACCGTTGACTATGCGAACAAAACATACTACGCCCTTATAATTGTCATATTGACAGTCAAATATTAAGGCTTGCAAAGGTTGATTTATATCGCCTTTTGGCGCAGGAACTTTTTCAACAATAGCCGACAAAACTTGGTCGATATTTATACCTTCTTTTGCAGATACGCAAGGAGCGTCTTCGGCAGACAAACCTATACAATCTTCAATTTCATTTTTAACTTCGTCTATTCTTGCCGAGGGCAAATCAATCTTATTAATTACGGGTATTATTTCTAAGTTGTTGTCAAGCGCTAAATAACAGTTAGCAAGCGTTTGCGCTTCTACGCCTTGCGTTGCGTCAACTACTAGCAAAGCGCCTTCGCACGCAGCAAGCGAACGGCTGACTTCGTAATTAAAATCTACGTGACCGGGCGTGTCGATTAAATTAAGAATGTAGTCTTGACCGTTGTGCTTATAAAGCAACCTTACCGCAGTAAGTTTAATAGTAATGCCCCTCTCTCGTTCTAAATCCATACCGTCTAATAGTTGAGCCGACATATCACGTTTGGCTACAAGTTCGGTCTTTTCAATCAATCGGTCGGCAAGAGTTGACTTACCGTGGTCGATATGAGCTATAATACAAAAATTTCTAATATTTTTCATACTATATATTTTATAGTAAAAAAGTAATTTTGACAAGTTATATTTTATATATTGTTTTTATGTGTATATTGTTATATAATAATTAAGTTAAGGAGAGCTAAATTATGAACATTTATGATACTTGGTTAGTAAACAAACAAATTGCGCACCGAGGGCTTCACGATGAGGTTAGCCCGGAAAATACTCCTTCGGCATTTGAAAAAGCTATAAATAACGACTATGCAATAGAGATGGATTTGCAAATGACGCTTGACGGCGTGGTTGTAGTTTTTCACGACGACAATATGAAACGCCTAACCGGGCTAGACAAAGACATTCGTCAAACGCTATTTAAAGACATTAAAGATTTATCTATATTAAAAAGTCAAGAAAAAATTTCTACTTTCGACGACTTTTTAAAACAAATTAACGGCAGAACGCCCCTACTTATCGAAGTTAAAAGTCACGCAAACATCGGTATTATGGAGCAAAAAATTCTTAACTACCTCTCAACTTACAAAGGCGAATTTGCCCTTCAATCTTTTAACCCCTTTATTGTCAAATGGTTTGCAATTAACGCTCCGCAATATATAAGAGGGCAACTTTCAAGTCGCTTTAAAGGCGAACGCACGCTTAACGCTTTAAAAAGATACCTTTTGCGTAACTTATTCTTCATTAAATCAAATAAAAGCCAGTTCGTGTCTTATGACATAGACGGTCTACCTTCAAGATTAGTCACAAGGGTTAAAAAGCGTATGCCCGTACTTGCTTGGACGGTTCATTCGCAACAAGAAATCACGCAAAAACATCTTTCTTTTGACAACATAATTTTTGAAAACTTTATTCCCGCTTCCAAACAAAAGAATTAACAATAGTAACTAGTGTTTACTAAATAATATTAATATAAAGTTTAGATAAATAATGTTATTAAAAAGTTTAATTTATTAAAAAATATTTTAAATTACCTTAGAAAAAACTAAGGTAATTTTTTATTATTATAACCGTGGCTAGAAACTTTAAGCATATCAATTAAGCGCTATACAGATTAATGATTGATAATATAAGTAAATCAAACATAATTTACTTATATGATAACTGTTTGTAAATTTGGCGGAACTGCCATAACAAAATTTAATCTAGATAAAGTTAAAAAAATATACGATAAAATAGAGGGCAAAAAGTTTATCGTGGTGTCGGCGTATGGCAAAGACGGCTTAAATTTGCCAAAAATTACCGATATGCTAATAGAACTTGCAAATTCGATTAAGAATAAACAAGAATTGTTAGCAAGCCCTATTTATAAGCAAATTTATGCAATTCACAAAAATTTAATAAAAGAATTTAATATTGAAATTGATATTGACCAACTTTTCAAGTGTTTTGACAAAAATGAGCTTTATTACGACTATATTGTTTCTCGGGGAGAATATTTGTCGGGTCGAATTGTCGCAAAATTTCTTGATATAGAGTTTTTTGACAGTCAAGATTATATTGTTTTTGATAAGTCGGGGCTAAATATTAAAAAAAGCGTAAAAAACATTAAATTAGCTTTCAAAAATAAAAAAAGCGGACTTTTAACTGGCTTTTACGGCAAATATTTAGACAAAATAAAACTTTTTACTCGTGGCGGTAGCGATATAAGCGGAGCTTTGCTTGCAAGCGGAGTCGACGCCGACATATATTTAAATTATATCGACGTAAACGGCTATTTGCAAATTAGCCCCAAAATTGTCTCGCTAAGTCAAACTGTGCCAAAATTAAGCTATTCGCAATTACTTGACCTAAGTCAAATGGGCGCTGACGTGCTTCATAAAGATACGATTTTACCGTTAATTGATAAGAATATACCTATAAATATTAAAAATTTATACAACCCTGATAATCAAGGCACTCTAATATGCCATAATCCAAACAAATACGGCCTAATCGCTATAACAAGCGAAAAAGCCTATCTATATACAATTTACAAAAAAAGCAACTGCAAATTAGAAAAACTAGCTGGGATATTAAACAACAATTATATTATGCTAGTAGATAGACGACAAAAAACTTACTTTTCCACAAATATTGATATTTTTGAGTTACTTAGCAAACAATTTTGCAACTACAAAATAACGCAAGAAATAATAACTTCAACTCAAATATTGTACGGAGACAGTTTGCCCTGTCAAAAAATAGTCAAGGTATTGCAAGAGTACAAAAAACCGATTATTTACGGCGAGGTAGAAAAAGAATATTGTCTATTCTTTACCAAAGAAAAAATTGCCGACATTCTATATAAAAACCTTTAAATAATATGAAAAACTGTCAATACAGTCGTAAAATTAAAAGTGGCAAGAAACATTTCTTGCCACTTTAATAAAAATTTATTAATTAGTTGAAAAATTGTTATAAACTAAAAACAGCTTACGGATATTTGTAATTATCTAATTTTTCTTGCTTCGATATAATAACGCTTTTCGACGGCTTCGCCCATTGAGAAAGTTTTGCGAGGAAGCGCTCCGTGTTCTTCAACGTAAGCGAATAATTCTTTTTTAGCAAGGGTGGGCAAAAGTATAGCAAGACTAGACGGATTAGCGTTACTTACTTCGACAGCGTCTTTATCGCCGTGAACGTAGTCGACAGACGAATTAGGATTTGCCTTGACAAAGTCGTCTATTACTTGTTGAACAATTTTTATTGCTTCGACTGTGCCGGAAGGTAAATTAAGTTGAAGTTCCTTACCCTCAAAATAAATTTTATGTTTTGCCTTACCGCCGATAGCTTGCAAACTGTCGATTAAAGATTGATTTGCATTAAACACTACACGGTGAATAGGCTCGAAAGCTATGCCTTCGTCGTACAAGTTTGTAGCTTCGCAAAGAGCAAAACGAGCGGGGTGATTTACACGTTGTTCGGGCGTTAAGGTCTTCTTAGTTTCTTCCCAAATTGCCTTAGCGGTAGCGAGCGAGTGATTGCCGTCGCCTACTGCAAGTAAAATACTGCTGTCTTTTTGAGTAGCTTTAAGTTTTTCAATTATTTCAAAACAATTATCTACTCTGTAACCTTCGATATGACCGCCATTGCACATTAAGTCAAAATCATAAAGTTTGGGTAAATTCTTACGGTTTTCATAAAGAGAACCTAGGACTTTATTTTGTTTGTCATTAAATAAAACCAAAATATGAGGAAGTTCAAGCAAAGCGTTCTTGCGGATACGAACTCTTGGTGGAATTCTTTCAAGAACTGTGCCTTCGGTTGCCCTAATTGGCGTAGTCGAACCAACCGCATAATCGTAATCTTCTAGGTCAACTGCAATCATAAGACCAATTCTTCGAGGCGTAAACGGGGTTGAACGAACGGTTAAAATAAAGCACTGTCCTTGCGACACTAAAACATTGTTATCGCAATATTGTTGCATTGTAGTATTGATGTCGTCAAGCATAGCGTCATTAATTTTGTTTAAGTAAATTTCCGGCAAAACTATGTGGCGAGTAGAATAAGCATCTTTGGTAAGTTCGTTGACCTTATCCCAGTAAGCAGGTTGAGATGTAAATTGGTCGCAAGCGATAACCGCCCACTTAGAATAATCTACCGTTCTGTTAGGTAAATAAATATTGGGTATTTTTATTGACATTTATAGCCTCCAAAAAATATATTATACAAATAAATAGCCTACAAGTAGCCAAATAACAACCGCCGCAAGCAAAGCTAGCAGTTTAAGAACTATATTGTTTACAAATATTTTGCGTAAAAAATTGCCAAAGGCTTTACCCTTATTCTTCATATTTCGCACCCCAAATTAGCTGTTCTTGTTCGCTACCGCCAGAAATGTTTAAAGCGTGTTTGACTACCTTGACCAAACTTTCGCCGTCTAAATACCTAATTAATCTACCATCGTGGCTAGCCGAGATAATGCCGGTTTCTTCGGATACAATAATCGCCGTGTTTTGAGGGAACTGCTCGGTATGCCCTATGCCTGCACGGTGACGAGTGCCTAAGTCTTTGGATAAGTCCGTGCGGGAAGTAAGCGTTAAATAACAGCCCGCCGATATAAGTTTGTCCCCTACTATTAAAACTGCGCCGTCGTGCAAAGGCGAACGAGGGAAAAACAAAGTTTCAATAAGTTGACTAGAAATTTCTGCATTTAGCGAAGTACCGCTCTCTACTATGGATTGATTTATGTTGTCGGCAATAATTATCAATGCGCCTATATTTGCTTTACTCATATTAAGGCAAGCTTTTACAATATTGTTAACCGACTGTTGAAGTTCTTCTTGCGATAGCTCTTGCGCCGACAAAACATTAAACTTTCGTTTCCAGCTAAGCCTAAATAGCCCTCTCTTAATCTCACCGCTAAATAATATAAGCGGAAAAAGACAAAGCAACATAAGCAAAGCAAAAATATAAATTTTACCGCCTACAAACCCTAGTGTGTTAAACAAAAAAACTAGTAAAATTGCAATTATTTCAGCAAAACAAAACCAAGTTGAATTGTTTTTCTTGTAAAAACTATAAGAAAAATATATAACAACAAAGATAAACACAATCTCAATCGCCGAAATATAATTAAAATTTGTTATTGTTTTATATAAATAATCGGTAAAGTTCAATATAATTCTCCTTACATTAAGTCACTATAATAATACAATATAAACGCAAAAAAATAAAGCCTTTTACAACAATTTTACATAGAATTACATTTAGATTTAAAATTGTATTATAATAGTCAATAATGCGATACGCAACAAGCAAAGGACAAAACTAAATTATAACTAGTTGCGTTATAAAAAGTTTCTTCATAATTAAATTATCGCCTAGATAAAAGAAATATTTCTTAGCGATAATATAAAAGGATAAATAATTTGCCTCGCCGAGTACTCAGCGAGGCAAAAATGATAATTATTTAATTAAATTACAGCTAACCAAATTACTTAATAGGCTTTGCCGTATAGTGGGTGTGCAATAGTTCGTGCGACTTATGAGAGTTGGGTTCGCCTAAAAATTCCTTATAAATTTCGATTATTTCGGGATTTTCGTGACTCTTTCTAGCTAAGCTCTTTTTGTCGGTGTCGTAAATTGCCTTTGCCCTAACTGCCCTAACGTCAATTTTGTCCCAGACATTTTCGGGTTGGATAGGTTGACCGCCACCGGTTACGCAACCGCCCGGACAACACATAACTTCTATAAAGTGATAATCGCTAATTTTGCCGGCTTTAAGTTCTTCAAGAATAAGGTGAGCATTCTCAATACCATTAGTTACGGCTACCTTAACGTCAACGCCTGCTACTTTAACGGTTGCTCTCTTAATGCCTTCTGTGCCTCTTACTGCCTTAAAATCAAGCTTTTCAAGAGGTTTTTTCTCTAAAACTTCGCTTACTGTACGTAAAGCTGCCTCCATAACACCGCCCGTTGCTCCAAATAATAGACCGGCTTCGCTACCGTGACCGATTAAAGAATCAAAGTCGCCTTCGGGTAGTTCGGCAAAGTCAATACCGCAACGACGAATCATACGAGCAAGTTCACGAGTGGTAATTGTAGCGTCTAAGTCTCTTATGCCCTCGGCATTCTGCATTTCGGGACGAGCAATTTCAACTTTCTTAGCTACGCAAGGCATAACGGTTACTGCAAAAATTTTGCGAGGGTCGATGTTGTGCTTTTCGGCGTAGTAAGTTTTTACAAGAGCGCCTGCCATCATTTGAGGACTCTTGCAAGTTGATAGATGCGGTAATAATTCGGGATAGTATTGTTCGATATAATTTATCCAGCCGGGAGAACACGAAGTAAACATAGGTAGAACTCCGCCCTTAGTAAGTCTGTTGATAAACTCTGTGCCTTCTTCCATAATTGTAAGGTCGGCTGCAAAGTCAATGTCAAGAACAGAATCAACGCCAAGTCTACGCATAGCCGTAACAAGTTTGCCTTGTTGATTTGTGCCAACGGGATAACCAAATTCTTCGCCGATTGCTACTCTTACGGCTGGGGCTGGCATCATAACTACGTGAATATCTTTGTTGGCAATAGCCGAAAAAACTTTGTCGGTGTCATCTTTTTCACGCAAAGCGCCTGTTGGACAAACCGTAATACATTGTCCGCAAGCTACGCAACCGACCTTGTCTAAGTCTTCGCCAAAGAATGTGCCTATATGAGTGTTAAAACCACGCTCGTTTGCGCCGATTACAGAAACGTGTTGACGAGATTTGCACATAGCTACGCAACGACGACAAAGAATACACTTAGAATTGTCTCTAATTAAATACGGCGTAACTTCAACTTCGCCCTTAGTCTTTGCGCCATCAAAACGATTAGCGTCACAATTATATTCTTGCGAGAGTCTTTGAAGTTGGCAGTTTTGGCTCTTCACGCAACTGTTGCAATCGTTGTTGTGGTTAGAGAGCATTAATTCTAGCGTAGTCTTGCGACTATCTAAAACTTTGTTTGTGTGAGTGAAAATTTCCATATTGGGAGTTGCTGGCAGAACGCAAGCGGCTTGCAGTCCACGCATATTCTTAACTTCAACAACACAAATACGGCAAGCGCCGAGAGGATTAAGGTCTTTAAAATAGCACAATGTAGGAATATTAACGCCTACGTGACGGCACGCCTGTAAAACCGTGCTACCCTCGGGTACTTCATATTGAATATTATCAATTTTTAAGGTAATTGTTTTCATTTATTTTTCTCCTTACTTCTTGTAAATTGCGCCCTTAGGACACTTAGCGGCGCATAAACCGCACTTGATGCACTTAGTTACGTCTAGGGTGTGAACTTTCTTAACTTCGCCCGAGATTGCTTTAACTGGGCAATTTCTTGCGCACAAAGTACAACCGATACATTTCTCGGGGTCAATGTGGAAGTTAATAAGAGCTTTGCACACGCCGGCAGGACAAACTTTGTCAACTATATGAGAAACATATTCGTCTCTAAAATATCTTAATGTTGATAGTACGGGGTTAGCCGCAGTCTTGCCCAAAGCGCATAGAGCGGTATCTGCCATATATTCGGCGAGCGACTCCATTTTGTCAAGGTCTTCCATTGTAGCCGTACCCTTAGTAACCTTAGTGAGCATTTCAAGCAGTCTTTTTGTGCCGATACGACAAGAAGTACATTTACCGCAAGATTCGTCAACGATAAATTCTAGGTAGAACTTAGCGATGTCGACCATACAGTTGTCTTCGTCCATAATAATCATACCGCCACTACCCATCATTGAACCCATCTCGATAAGTTTGTCATATTCGATTGGTATATCTAGGTGAGCCGCAGGGATACAACCGCCCGAAGGTCCGCCTGTTTGAACTGCCTTAAATTTCTTACCGTTACGGATACCTCCGCCTATCTCATAAATTACCTCTCTAAGCGTAGTGCCCATAGGAATTTCTACTAGACCAGTGTTAACAATTTTACCGCCGATTGCAAATACTTTTGTGCCACGAGAACGTTCTGTCCCCATTGTCTTAAACCAATCTGCGCCCTTATTTATAATTTGAGCGATATTTGCATAAGTTTCTACGTTATTTAATATTGTGGGCTTAGCAAAAAGACCTTTAACGGCTGGGAAAGGCGGGCGTACTCTGGGTTCGCCACGATTACCTTCGATTGAAGTCATTAAGGCTGTTTCTTCGCCACATACAAATGCGCCTGCGCCTAATTTAATGTCTAGGTCAAAGCAAAATGAAGTGCCAAAGATATTGTTGCCTAGCAAGCCATATTCTTTTGCGTCGGCTATTGCCTTTTTAAGTCTTTTAACCGCTATTGGATATTCTGCACGAATATAAACAAAACCTTGACTTGAACCGATAGCGTAGCCTGCGATTGCCATAGCCTCGATTACGCAGTGAGGGTCGCCTTCAAGAATTGACCTGTCCATAAATGCGCCCGGGTCGCCTTCGTCGGCGTTACAACAAACATATTTAACGGGATTATCTTGTAAATATGCAAATTCCCACTTCTTGCCTGTGGGGAAACCGCCACCGCCACGACCACGCAAACCGCTATCTTTGATAACATTGATAACTTCTTCTTTGGTCATTTCGGTTAAAACCTTGCCTAAGGCTTGATAACCGTCGTGAGCGATGTATTCTTCGATATTTTCGGGGTCAATTACGCCACAGTTGCGTAGCGCAACCCTTACTTGCTTCTTTAAAAATTCGGTTTGACTTAAAGAAAGGACTTGTTCCTTAGTGTCGTCCTCAGTATGAAGCAATCTCTTGACAATTCTACCCTTAATAATATGCTCGGCGACAATTTCTTTTACGTCGGCAACCGTGATTGAGTGGTAGAACGCTCCCTCGGGATAAACTACCATAATTGGACCCTTAGCGCAAAGACCGAAACAACCAGTCATAATAACTTTGACTTCTTCTTCAAGCTTATTAGCCTTAATTTCAGCGTTTAGCGCATCGATAATTTCGTGTGAGTGGTTAGAGGTACAACCTGTGCCACCACAAACTAGTATGTAAGACCTTATCATTTTTCTCCTCCGTTTATACTAAATTTATATATTCTTTTACTGGGTTGCCATTGACTAGATGCTCGGTGACAATTCTGGCAACTTTTTCGGGAGTAACCAACACATAAGTAACTTTTTCTTTGTTGGGCATAAACACTTCTACGATAGGCTCGTATTTGCACATACCTATACAGCCGGTTTGGCTGACAATAACATTTTTAAGGTTGCGTTTAGCTACCTCGGCAATTAATTCGTTTAATACTGGTCTTGCGCCTGCCGCTATACCGCAAGTTGCCATACCAACAACAACTCGGGTTGTTTCTTCGCCGACATTTTGACGATTAAGCCCCATATTAAGCACTTTTTCTTTGATTGCGTTAAGCTCTTGTAAAGATTTCATAAAATCTCATATCCTCCATTTGTCTTATTTATATTCTCTAAAATATAATTACTAATAAATTGCGTCACTTCGGGTTGAACTATTGATACTTCGCCTAGCATTTCTTTAATTTCTAAGGTGCTAAATATAAACTCCTGTTTATTTACTCTGTAAGTAAATAGGTAGTTAATATTCTGGTTTGCTTGAATTAACAAACTAATAGTCGAAGCAAGGTCGCCCATAGGCATACGGTCAATATTGTTTATTTCAAAGGTAGCCGTAATAGTCGTGCCAAAGCCTACCTTAGAGGTAATGTTAAAACTGCCGTTTGACTGCAAGGCCGAAAGCTTAAATAGTGGTATTCCTAAGCCGACTTTGCGAGTTGTGCGAGTTGTGGTAAAAGGGTCACAAACCTTAGCTATAAACTCTTGACTCATACCGCAACCATTGTCGGTAATTACTAGGGTAAGCAAATTGACGCTAAAATTATAATCTACCACAATATCAATTTGAGTTGAACCCGCTGTAATTGAGTTGTTGACTATATCTAATATATTTAGTGATAATTCTTTCATAATTTGTTTGGTCTAACCGACAGCATATTAATTAAGTTGGTCTTTGACAAACTGTCAAGTTCGATATAACTGCTAAATCTAACTAACGCCTCGATATTATGAGCGTCGCTGTCGCAAATGATGTTATATTTGCCACGATATTGTTCTATCAAACTAGCCGGACAAACAGACGACACTTCAAGAGTAGTTACGTTGAGGTCTGGCGGAAGGCTACCCAGTACGGACAATACGCTAAAACTATCTCGGTCTATGTGAGCTGGAATTGCAACCCCGCCTAACTTTGACACCTCGTCTACGAGTTCAAAAATATCGTAACAAGTCGCAACGTTAAGCAAATCGTCGTATTGTTTAACGACGTTGTCGTCTTTATCTAATACAAGTTGCTTGTTGTAAAAAGAGGTGTTAAGCGGATATTTTGGTATTTGCTGATAAATACGCTTAAATAAATCTAACCCTTGCTTATATGTTCTAAAAAGACATAGAACGTGTATTTCTTCGCTAGTAGTAACTTCCATAGCCGGAATTGTAACTATGCCATACTGTCTTGCATACGCTTCTAACGCAGGGTAATTCTCGATTGCGTTATGGTCGGCAAGAGCGATAATTTGGGTATCCAGAAGATGGCTCATATTGACAATATTTGAAATTGTATTATCTTCTTCTGCGCAACCGCTCAATACCGAATGAATATGTAAATCAGCCTTTATTTGCATTGATATACTCCACAATTAGTCTAGCCGAATCAAATGATGTTAACTTTGTGCCGAGTATGCAAATATTCTGGGTTTGCGCCCTTTCAAGTAGAACAGCGTCGGGTATAACCGAATCGCAAAGCAACACACAACTACATTCGGTAAGCTTAGCAACCGCAAGTACATTGACGTTAGACATAATTGTTAGCCAACAACAATTTGTTTGAGCTTTGCCCATTACAAAGCTAAGTAAGTCCCCTATGTAGAAGTTTGTAACCGAACAAGTTTCGCCCGGAACATAAGTCGTAGCCGAAACAATACTGGCTATATCTCTATTAGTAAGGGGTATATTATTTGTCATTTTTAAGCCTCATCATAACGCATTGTTTAATGTCGACTAGACCCTGCACTACGTCTTCGGCAAAAGAACGGCAGTTAGGCGAACCGCATACGCCACAATCTAATCTAGGCAAACAATTAAGAACTTTTTCGAGGTGTTCCATCTTATCCATAGCTACGGTTATGTCGCTATCTAGCTTGTACACGTCCTTAGTTTGCCATTCCCAAGAGTCTTGGTAATATTCTACGGGCTTATCTAATCTATCGCACGAATTTGTCTTATTTAATAAAGTAGTCTTGCGCAAAGTGTGAATTTTGCTCTTAGCGATAAAAGTATTGATAACGTTAAACACTCCGCCTACGCAACCGCTGTGACAAGCGTGTAATTCGACAAAGTCAATATTTTCTAATTTGCCGTCTTCTAGCTCACGCAAAATTGAAATGCAGTTGTCAATGCCGTCAGCCGCAAGTTGACGAGTGTTAGGAAAACTTGCCGCTTCGCCTCCGCTAGTCGACCAAGCTATGCCGTTGCTTGACGCTTTAAGCCTTTGCTTGATAACTACGTCGTCTTTATCTACCTTTTGCAAACGTTTGCAAACTTCTGACACGCTTAACGCCCCAGAAAGTTCGGGTACGCTTGAATAAAAACCATCGATTATAGCTTGCGCTTTTGCCGGGCAAGGAGAAATGTAGAATACGCCGATTTCGCTGTCGGGTAAACCGCTAAGCTCTCTCGCTTCGGCTCGGGCTTCCTTTGCGGCAAGCACAAGAGGCGGTAAATGAGTTACTAAATTATCTTTTAAACATTGATATTTTGTTAAAATAAGTTCTACGCAAGCCGGGCAAACAGTTGAAATTGCCGGAGTCTTGCAGTCGCCCATAATAAAGGTTTCACGTTTGATTAAGGACAATAAGTCTGAGGCACGAGCAGTTTCGTAAACGTGGTCAAAACCTATGTTATATAAACCATTAAGGATTAAATCTGGGTCGTCTAAGTGAGGAAATTGAGCAAATAAGCACGAAGGCGCAAGCGCAACGTTAAATTTATAATTGCCTAGCGTATCAAAACCGTCGCATTGGGCGGAAATGGCGTGAGAAGGGCAAGCTCTAACGCAATTACCACAAGAAATACACTTGTCATAATTGATTGACGCTTTACCTTGACGAACTCTTATTGCTTGGGTTGGGCATTTCTTCATACAGTTAGTACAGCCCACACACTTAGCGGTGTCTAATTGAATTGACTTAAACCCCTTAGTCATATTGTCCACCTAATAAAAATTACATTTTGAATGTCATTGTTATGGTAGTGCCTACGCCTACCGTTGATTGAATATCCATAGAATCGCTATATTTTTTCATATTTGGCAGTCCCATACCTGCGCCAAAACCTAATTCTCGTATCTGCGAAGTAGCGGTTGAATAACCTTCCTTCATCGCTAGTTCGATATTTTCTATGCCCTTGCCGGTGTCGGCAAGCGTAACGGTAATAACGCTAGGGTCCATTGTAACAATAGCGTAACCGCCGTTTGCGTGGATAACCATATTTATTTCGCCCTCGTACATAGCTATTACCACACGGCGAATTGTTTCGTCGGCAATACCTAGTTGTTTAAGCCTAGATTTAATCTGTTGAGAGGCGTGACCGGCAAGGTCAAAATTACTGCCGTCTACCTCAAACTTCCACTCTATATTTGGCATCACATACCACCTATTATGCCGGCGGAATAGAGCTTACCGCAAGCGGTAAACATTTTCTCTTTGGTTGTAAGCAAAATTATGTTGTTTTCTTTGGCTAGTTGAATGGTCTTGTCGTCGGGCAACTTGCCACGAACAAAACAAACGCATTTCATATCCATCATAAGAGCAGTTCTAACTACTTGCGGATTGGCTAGCCCGGTAAGAAGAACAGCTTGGTCTTTGACCATAGCAAGCACGTCGGACATCATATCGCTACCGCAAGCCGATACGATGTTAGTATCAAGTAAATCTTCTCCGTTTAGCACATCTGCGCTCAATAAAGTTGCTACTTCTCTTATAGTCATAACTACTTACTTCCTTATAAATTTCTGTATTTATCTACAATTTCATCAACTAATTTGGGTGTCATTTTGCCGTATACGTCTTCGTTTACCGTAAGCACCGGCGCAAGACCGCAACAACCTACGCAACGCATAACTGTAATTGAGAATTTGCCGTCGTCTGTGCATTCGCCTTCGCTAATACCGAGTACGGTAATAAGCCTATCAAGGACGGCTTTGGCGTCGTTGACATAGCAAGCTGTGCCTAAACATACTGCAAAATTGTATTTTCCCTTAGGAAATAAGCTAAATTGTGAGTAGAAAGTGCCGATACCGTACAATTCTTCTTCCGACCTATTAATAGCCTTGCTAACCCTAGTAAGTACTTGTTTAGGCAAATAACCATAAATTACTTGTACTTCTTCAAGCACGGCTACCGCCGAATCTTTAATACCGGCATACTTGTCAAGAACGGCTTGTAATCTCTTTGCCTGTTCGGCTGTTTCTAAAAAATCACCTTGAATTACTTTTGAGCTCATTGTCTTCCCCCTTTGGTATGTATAAATATATTTTTTTAAAGTATAACCTTAAAGAGTTTAACATTATTTAGGGCATAAGTCAATAGCAATTTGTTTAAATGTTCTAACATTTTTCGCAAGCGGTAAGCTATTTTAAATTAAAGTCCAGATGTCGCTTCTTTCACTTAAAAAATACTTAAATGGTATATCCATCAAGGTATATGCCCCTTTTTGAGTCAATTTATCAATAGAAAACGATATAGCCCGCATAATACAAGCCGTAAAATACGGGTTAGATTTCATACGACAAGCAAGCGTTAAGTCGTAGTTTTTACCTACGCAAATTACTTCGCCCTTGTGAGAAATATCATTCTTAACAGAAGCAAATTCTTCTTGATTTACAAAGATTATTTCGCAGGGATAATCGGCAAAGTAGTTGTAGTCGCCTAGTATTTGCCTTGCAATCTTTGCGTTATCGGCATTGTTTTTAGGTAAAACTATAACTTTTCTTATATGTTTTTGGTAAGGTTTTTTACTTGGTTGACCTTGATAAGCCAAAGAAATTTCGCTTTCGACAGGTATAGTATAAGCTACGCAGTCTTCTACCCCTTCAATTTTTCTTACGGCGGAAGAATGACCTAGCGAAACGCCCTTGCCCCAAAAAGTATGAGTATTGCCTAATCGACTTGAAATTGCCCTAGCAAGCGAAAAAAGTCCGCAGTCCCACCCTGCGCCAACTATTGCGATATTATTATTGCTTTTTGCATTTTTGTCAGCGGTATCAAAATATTCTTTAAAATTACCGTGAACGTCGTAACAATCAATGGTAGAAGTATAACGCAAAACTTCGCCGAGCTTTTGAGGCAATATGGTCGAGCTTAGGCACATATAAGCGTAAGTTAAGTTGTGTCTACCAAGTTTATCGTAATCAAAATAATCAAACGAAGTAGAAATATTCTTTTGCGAAGTATAAATAATGGCTTGCTCATTATGTTCTTGCAAAAGTTGCTCTACCGCCTTGCCCAAAGCGCCGTAACCTATAATTCCTAACATTTGTTTTTACCTCACAACATATTTATAATAAAATAAGACTTTTTACAAAATTTGATTAGCCCTTACTAAATATATGCTAAACAATATTACTAATTAACACTTGACAACTAAGTTAGCGGTAAACTACAATTAATCTATAATAAGGAGAAAACAAGTATGGATAAGTGGGATAAAAGATTTATGCAACTTGCCTATGCCGTTGCATCGTGGAGTAGTTGTTATCAAACAAATAGACACGTTGGGGCTGTCGTTATCAAAGATAAACGCATATTGACAACGGGCTATAACGGAGCGCCTAGCAATATTACAAGTTGCCTAGATAAAGGCGAATGTATGCGCAGAAAACTAGACATTCTTTCCGGCACAAGACAGGAATTATGTTACGCCGTTCACGCCGAACAAAACGCAATAATACAAGCCGCAAGAATTGGCATAAGCCTAAACAACGCAACTATGTATGTCACGCATCAACCTTGTATAATATGCGCAAAAATGATTATCAATAGCGGTATTAGCCGAATTGTATATAACGAAGGCTACCCCGACGAATTTGCCCTTCAACTATTTAAAGAAGCTAATCTTACGGTAGAAAAATGCGATTATGAATTGCCGTTATAGTAAAACAAAAATTACCGCAAAGCTTTAAAAAGCTCTTTTACATAATTAAACAAAATCTATAAATATTTGCATTTTTTTATAAAAAAAGTGGTAATTAAATCTTGACATTTCATTTTATATGGTTTAAAATATTAGCAGTCTAATAGATAGACTGCTAATTTACATTAGTAAAATAAAAAATAAATATATTGGAGGCAAAATATGAAAGTAAAACCATTATTTGACAAAGTGGTAGTAAAAACGGCAGAAGAAACTAAGACAAACGCTTCGGGTATAATTCTTCCTACTTCGGCGCAAGAAAAACAAGAAATAGCCGAAGTTATAGCTGTTGGCGAAGGCGGAATTATCGACGGAAAAGAAATTGTTATGAAAGTAAAAGTCGGCGACAAGGTGCTATACAGCAAATACGCAGGCAGTCAATTTAAACTTGACGGACAAGAATTTACAATTATTCGTCAAAATGACATACTAGCAATAGTTGAATAAAGGAGAAAACAATTATGGCAAAACAATTAAAATATGGACAAGAAGCAAGACAAGCTCTCGAAAGCGGAGTTAATCAACTCGCCGACACGGTAAAAATTACGCTTGGACCAAAAGGCAGAAACGTAGTGCTTGAACGCAAATATGGCTCGCCGTTAATTACTAACGACGGCGTTACAATCGCCAAAGAAATAGAGCTAGACGACCCCTTTGAAAATATGGGCGCTCAAATAATTAAAGAAGTATCGACAAAAACTAACGACGTAGCAGGCGACGGCACAACAACAGCCGTAGTACTTGCGCAAGCTATTATTAAAGAAGGTAGCAAAAACGTAGCCGCAGGCGCAAACCCAATTATCCTTAAAAAGGGTATTTCGCAAGCAATCGACGCGTGCGTAGAAAAACTTAAACAAATTAGCAAGCCTATAAGCGGAAAAACCAACATCGCCCAAGTCGCTTCTATCTCGGCAGGCGACGAAGAAGTCGGCGCTTTAATTGCCGACGCTATGGAAAAAGTTGGCAACGACGGCGTTATCACGGTAGAAGAAAGTAAAACTATGCGTACCGAATTAAGCGTAGTTGAAGGTATGCAATTTGACAGAGGTTACGCTTCTCCTTATATGGCAACCGACCTAGAAAAGATGGTTGCAAGCCTAGATAACCCTTATATTTTAATTACCGACAAAAAGATTAGCGTTATTGCCGATATTCTACCTATATTAGAACAAATTGTAAAATTAGGACAAAAACTACTTATTATAGCCGAAGACGTGGAGGGCGAAGCGCTTACTACGCTTATACTTAACAAACTTCGTGGTTCGTTTGTATGCGTAGCGGTTAAAGCTCCCGGCTTTGGCGATAGAAGAAAAGCTATGCTAGAAGATATCGCAATTCTTACAGGCGGAACAGTAATTACCGACGAACTAGGTCTTGACCTTAAATCTACAACCCTTGATATGCTAGGCAGAGCTAAACAAGTAAAAGTTGACAAGGACAATACAATTATTGTAGAGGGTTCGGGCAAAGTTAAAGCTATCAAGCAAAGAGTAGAACAAATTAAAGCTCAAATGGTAGCTTGCACAAGCGACTATGACAAAGAAAAATATCAAGAAAGGCTGGCTAAACTTGCAGGCGGAGTAGCCGTTATAAACGTAGGCGCAGCAACCGAACTTGAAATGAAAGAGAAAAAATTGCGTATTGAAGACGCTCTTAATGCAACCAGAGCGGCGGTAGAAGAAGGCATTGTTCCCGGTGGCGGAATTGCGCTCTTATCGGCTCTAAGCGACGTTGAAAAACTTATTCTTACTCTTTCGGGCGACCAAAAGACAGGCGCTGAGATAATCAAACACATCTTACACGCTCCAATAATGCAAATTGCAAATAACGCAGGCGTAGAAGGCAGTATAATTGTTTATAATATTCTACAAGCTAACAAAACTAATTATGGTTACGACGCTCTTAACGACAAGTATGTCGATATGGTTGATAGCGGTATTATTGACCCGACAAAAGTAGTAAGAAGCGCGCTACAAAATGCAGGCAGTATTGCAAGCACCTTGCTTACAACCGAAAGCTTAGTTTGCGATATACCTACTCCACCCGTAGCTCCTACCGCTCCGCAAAATCCAGATATGTACTAAAAAGTATAACAAAACCAAAATTACTTTTTAGGGGCTTGAACAAATTTGTTCAAGCCCCTACTTTATTGCTAAAATTACTTTTTTAAAATTACCTAACTTCTACTTAATTTTTAAACTTCTACTATTTAATTTAGTATAAAATATTTTTAATAGTTAAAAATTTTCTTTATTATTTAAACTACGATTTTTTTGGTAAGGTCAACCCAGGCTGTATAATTACTTAGCTGTTCAAGCTCGTCTATTGTTAATTTTATCGCCGAATTATCTGTTCCGCAAGAAGGGTAAACATATTGATTTGCTTTTAAAGAAACATCAAGATAGACCGAAATTTGGCTAGGTATGCCAAAAGGGCAAACTCCGCCTATCTCGTGATTGGTAAATTCCACAACTTGTTGGCTTGTAAGCATGGTCGCTTTTTTGCCAAAGTAATCTTTATAAAGACGATTGTCGACCTTGCAATCGCCGGCGACAAGTATCATTATACATTTGCCGTCAAGCAAAAACGTAAGCGACTTAGCAATTTGAGCGGGAGATACACCTACGGCAAGGCTTGCTAACGCAACAGTTGCCGAACTAATGTCAAATAACATAATTTTTTTGTCAAAGCCGAATTTTTGTAAATAGAGTTTAGCATTTTCAAGCGACATAATTTTTCTCCAAAGTAACAGTTTATGTATATGGGAGCATTTAATTTTATTTAATTGTACCTAAGTTTAAGATAAAAATCAAGCAAGTTAGCGAAAGAGAATAAACAAACAATTATTACGTAACTGTGGTATAATTAAAATATAATGCAAGTTAGCCTTAATTTACAAAATACGACAGCTAAAAATATTGGAGGAAATATGAAAAATAGTAAGACGAACAAAAATTTATCGATTAAGGAATTAATTTCTACTTTTATTGCCTTTATTACTCTTGCCCTAGTTGTAGAAGTAGCAATTCTTGTGACAACAAAACTTGTGGGTTGGCAACCGTCAATTATGGGTAGACCCTGGGTAGTCTCGGCGCACGTACATATTATGGTGCTTGGAGCTTTCTTTACCCTTATAATGATGCTACTTGACAAAAGTTATTCGATTACTAAGACTAAATTATTTAAACCTTTCTTTATTACCTATCTTGTAGGATTTAGCTTGCTACTTGCCTTTATATTATACAAAGGATTTGTTCAACTACTTGACGCAACAATCATTAACGGGCTACTGCAAGCCGGCGCAGGTCTTGCTCACATCACTATGTTTGTAAGTTTGTTTATGTTTTGCGCCGTACTTAAAGATGCTTGCAAAGAAAAACCGTTGCTAAATAAAGAACAACCTTATGTTCTTAGCTCAAACAACGACCAGTCAAATACAAAATAAATAAAAAAATTACAAACAAACGTCAACTGTCTAGTACAAACAAAAAACACTAAGAAGGCTAAAAAGCCCTTAGTGTTTTTTTGGAGCGGATGAAGGGAATCGAACCCTCAACTAAAGCTTGGGAAGCTTTCGTTTTGCCACTAAACTACATCCGCAAATATAAAATATTGTAAACTTTGCAAGTAACGCAAATATAAAAAGTCTGTAAGTCCAAAAACAAAATTTGTATATAGGCAAATATTTATATATGTTCATATTTGACAAGTGAACATTTGAACATATCTGCATACTCTACTGTTTTTGACTGTGTTGATTTTAACACAACCTTGACAAAAAATCAATATTTTTCTCTTGTTTGTTCGGTATTTTTATAAACATAGCTTTACTTTGATTATATGTTTAACCTAGTTAAAATATTTTATACTTTCTAAAATGTTATGTATGCCCCAGCCGACTTTTTTGCCGTAAACATAAGATAGACAAATTTGCCCCTACTTAATATATGCTAAGTAGAGGCAAATAAATGTTGTCTATGTTTTAAGAAACTACACGTGTTTATATGTTCATACGAACATTTGAATAAATTTGACTTTTATTCGTCTTCGTCGTCTTCGTCTTCGTCTTCTTCTTCTTCGTCTTCTTCTTCGTCTTCTTCTTCGTCGTCGTCTTCGTCGTCGTCTTCGTCTTCTTCTTCGTCGTCGTCTTCGTCTTCTTCGTCGTCGTCGTCTAAATCGTCTTTGTCTAAATCTTCCTTAGAAACCTCGTAGTGCATCAACAATTTAATGTCTTTGTCGTCCATAAAAGGGAGCATACTTTGCGTAATTGGCTTACCGTTATCGTTAATATACGCTAGCACAATTTGGTGCATGGCTTTACTTGAAATAAACGGATAAAACCCCGATAAACCATAATTTGCGTCGGGCTGATTGTAAAGTTTAACAAAAGCTTGATCTATTGCCTTTTCGCTTGCAAAAGGAAGTACTGAAACTACTTTTGACATAGCCAAATTATCCTTTTCAACTAGTTTGTTTAGATACAAATCAACGTCTTCTTCATCCATAAATGGAAGTAGGTTGCTAATTTTCATTTGCGTAACCTTCCTTATTTTTATTTTCTTGTTTTTTTATTGGTATACGATAGTATTTTTTGTTGTGACACAAGCCTGTTTCTTGATTTTTTACGCTAAAATTGTAATTATCTAAAATACAGCTAAAATTTGTAAAATCTACTTTCATATTCTCCTCCTAAATTTATTAGTTTTTATTTCTTCTTTATATAATTTTGAATTAAAAAATTGCTTTTCTAAGCCAGTTAGCATATTCCAAAGAGCTTCCATATCAGTATTTAGATATCTTTCTCTATTTTTTTTAATGCTTTTTAGTATAAGCATACGTTCTTCTAAGTTAAATTGGTCTATGCAATTTGCAAGATTTATATTCGTTTTGCCCTGTACGATTTGCCCGATAACATAGTTATGCGAACAATCTGCAAATAAGTCGTCTTCGCTGAGCTGTTTAGGGTTGTCAAGGCAAAGCAAAGTTTCTACATTAACGCCAAATAATTCGACAAGACAACAGATATTATCAATGGTAGGCAAGGCTAAACCTTGTTCCCAACGGCTTATAGCTTGTCTAGACACAAGCAGAGTTGTGGCTAATTCGTCTTGCGTAATGTTGAGCGAAGTTCTAAGATGTCGTATATTCGTTCCTATCTCGACTAAGTTAAGCATTTATTTCTCCTTGTTGTGATTGTATTGTATCACAACATAAATTACACTTCAAGCAATTAGTAATTGCCTATTTTGATAAAACACTTGAAACATAAAATACCTTGTGCTAAAATTATATTGCGGAGGTTAACTTATGAAATACGCTTTTGTTACCGGCAGTTGCGGAGGACTAGCCGACATAACTATACAAGAACTGTTGCGTTGCGGTTATACGGTGTTTGCAGGCGACAAACTAAATCAAACCGACACCATAAACGGCAATAGGCACGATATTCCTCTTGACGTGACCGACCAAACAAATATTGAACAGTGCGTGCAATATTGCAAACAATTTACCGACAAACTTGACATTGTGATAAACTTTGCAGGCATTGTTAGGCTAGGTTCGCTTATAGAAAACGCAGATAAATTGACGCAAATACTCAACATAAACGTAGTTGGAATGTATCTAGTAAATAAAGCTTTGTTTGAATTAGTTAGAAATGCAAAAGGTAGATATATTAATATTTCTAGCGAATACGGCAAGCTTGACGCCGTACCTTTTCACACCTATTACACGCTTGCGAAACACGGTGTTGAAGTATATAATGACGGACTGCGACGAGAGCTACAATTCTTTAATATTCCCGTAATAGCTATTCGACCCGGAGCATTTGCAACGGCTATGCAAGGTTCGATTGTAAATCAATTCGATACTCTTTTGCTCACTACAAATTATTACGTAACCCCATTGTTAAAAATGAAAAAGATGATGGAAAACGAACTAAAACGTGCTAAACACCCCGAAATTTTTCTTAAAACTATGCGCAAAGCCTTATTTAGCAAACACCCCAAAATATACTATAATGTGGGTAATAGCCTAAAAATGAAGTTGCTTAGCGTCCTACCGGCAAAACTACAAGATAAAATATTTAAGCTATATTTTCTTAAAAATAAAAACAAATAAATTTTTATAAAAATTAAATATTGTTAAGTTTTTGTAAAAATTAAACAAAACGTACGGCTAAATCATATCGCCTCTTTAAAGTATCTAACTTTTTGGGGCGTATTTGATTTAGCCGTCTTTTTAAAATATTAAAATTTTGGTTGTTACAGTTAATCCTTATAACAACTTCGTTACTATTGGCAAACTTAGACTTTAAGAGTTTGGCAAATTCTCAATTTCTTGCAAGTCCTGTTTCTCAGCTTTAATTCGCAAATTATGGTGTTTAATTGCAAATATAAGCGGAACTATTGCAAGAATAGTTATAATTAAACTTGCTAAAAATAGCCACTTTGTAGGCAAATACTGCCCTTCGACCTTAATACCTTCGATAATCATATCGGTGACTTCGCCCGTCGCTTTGATAATAGGATTAGCGATAAGCGGGCCTGCAACCATTGGGAATAAGACAAAGAACAATATGCGAATACCCTCAAATTGCCCTTTTTGTTCTTCGGGATAAAGTTTCTTCATCCAAACCATATAAGTTTGTATGCTTGCGACATAGCCTATGCCTACGCAAAGTATACCTAAATAAAGAGGAAGATTGTCAAGCGAAAGCCAAGCTCGGTAAGTCTCTCCCGAAGGAACTGTGGCAAGCGAATTGCCTTCGCCTACGCCAAAGAAAATAACAATGCACCCTATAACGGTAATTATAATCGAACCTATTGCAATTAAAGGAGATTTATTGTGATTAATTAAAAATATAAACGGAATTGTAATAAGCACCGAAAGGACAAGGGGTATGCCAAGCAATAATCCGCCGTTGCCTGCGCCAAAGTTAAGAGTATAGCAAAGCCAGTTCATAATATGCACAAAATAGCAGTTAAAACCTATGAAAAACACCGTTACGGTTAGGTTTACCCAAACTAGCTCTTTGCGTTTGAAAAATTCCTTAAAATTAAATACAGAAATAAATTGCTTCCAAAAACTGCCGTTTTTATAAGGTTTGAGCGTGGGCGAATCTTTTACGGCAAACAAAGCGATAAGACCAAAGATAATTACAAATACACCCATAATTATAAAGAATGCCATATAACCTGCGCCTCTATCGCTTGCGCCAAAGTAATCTATAATAACACCGCCAATTAGCGTGCCGACAAGCGTGCCGATTACGGGCTGAGCTGCAAGCGCCATACCTATTTGACCACGATTAGAGTCGTCTAACATATCCGAACACCAAGCGTTAAAACCGCTGTCATTGCCGGCAGAACCAAAGAAACTCATAATAGTGTCGGTCGCTACGATTATAATTGCAATTACTGCGATATTGTCGCTAATTGCGCCCCTATATAAGTGCGTCAAGCCATAAACTATTGTAAATATGCCCCAAGCTATGTAGCCAAAGGCTATAAAAGGTTTGCGTGTGCCTAGTCGGTCGGCAAGCGTACCAAATAAAAAAGTAGCAAAAGTAGTAGCTAGGGCGGAAAAAATCGTCATTGCCGTAACTATGCCTACATAAAAACCAAAGTCTGCATATAAATAGTTGGCAAACCAAGTATTCTCGACACACCAACAAAGCTGTCCTGCAAGACCTAGCGCCCAAATAAGAAACCAATTTTTAGCTCCAACTTTTTGTTTAGGTAAAACTGTCATAAATTTATCTGTTAGCTCCTTTAATGTAATATATTTATAGTTTAGTCACAAAACAAGCAAATGTCAATAGACATTTAAAAAATAAGCTATTTAGCATAAAGATAATATTTCCTTGACAAAATTAGGTAAAAAATCTACAATTAAATTAACAAAATAAAGGAAGTACATTTTAATGGCATTAACAATGGACAAGTTGGTTTCTCTTTGCAAAGGTAGAGGCTTTATATACGCAGGTAGCGAAATTTATGGCGGTCTAGCAAATACCTGGGACTACGGTCCGTTAGGCGTAGAGCTAAAAAACAACGTTAAAAAAGTTTGGTGGAAAAAATTTATACAAGAATCGCCTTATAATGTGGGCGTTGATTGCGCTATACTTATGAACCCAACAACGTGGCAAGCAAGCGGTCACTTAGGCAACTTTAACGACCCCTTAATGGACTGCA
The DNA here is from genome assembly GCA_036654455.1 of Clostridia bacterium. Classification (NCBI taxonomy): domain Bacteria; kingdom Bacillati; phylum Bacillota; class Clostridia; species Clostridia bacterium. The sequence goes on from JAVVRZ010000003.1 coordinate 63,546, forward strand.
AATCTTGCAAATCTCGCCATAGAGCCGACGAATTAATCGAAAATTATTCTAATAAACACAACCTAAACATAAGTCTTGTTGGAAAAACATTTGCCGAAATGGAAGAAATTATTAAACAATATAATATTCCTTGCCCGGTCTGCGGTAATTGCAATTACACAAATATTAGACAGTTTAATATGATGTTTAAGACTTTTCAAGGCGTAAACGAGGACAGCGCAAATACAATCTATCTTCGCCCCGAAACAGCGCAAGGCATATTTGTAAATTTCAAAAACGTAGCCCGCACTACTCGTAAAAAAATACCTTTTGGCGTTGGTCAAATAGGCAAATCTTTTAGAAATGAAATTACGCCGGGCAACTTTACCTTCCGCACAAGAGAATTCGAACAAATGGAATTAGAATTTTTCTGCAAACCCGATACAGACCTAGAATGGTTTGAATATTGGAAGAATTTTTGTCATCAATGGCTACTTGACTTAGGCATACTCGAACAAAATCTTAGACTTAGAAATCACGAAAAAGCCGAGCTAAGTCACTACGCTAAGGCTACGACCGACTTTGAATTTGCTTTTCCTTTTGGTTGGGGCGAATTGTGGGGAGTTGCCGATAGAACCGACTTCGACCTTAAATGCCACCAAACTACAAGCGGAGAAAGTATGGAATATATCGACCCCTTTACCAACGAAAAATACGTACCCTATTGCGTTGAACCTTCGCTTGGCGCAGACCGTGTAACGCTTGCCTTTTTATGTAACGCATACGAAGAAGAGAATATTAGCGACGCCGACACAAGAGTAGTGCTACATTTGCACCCCGCCCTTGCGCCGATAAAAGTTGCAATTCTTCCCCTATCAAAAAAGCTCGGCGAAAAAGCTATTGAAATATATACCTCGCTATCTAAATATTTTGCGTGCGACTACGACGACGCAGGCAGTATTGGCAAACGCTATCGTAGACAAGACGAAATTGGCACTCCATTATGTATAACCGTTGACTTTGACAGCCAAGAAGACAATACAGTAACGCTAAGAAACCGTGACACTATGCAACAAATTAGATTAGAAATATCTCAACTTAAAGATTACGTCGCCAAATTTATTGAGTTTTAATTTATTACTTTAACTATATTTACTACTGTTTATTATGGACTTGACAGCTTTTGTCAAGTCCATAACTTTTTATTTACGCTTACAATTTAAACTTTTATTTAGTCTTTTTAGACTTTATTTGCATAAATCACACTTAAATACACGCAATTTCCCGTGCAAAATCATCTCTAACTTAGCAATAGACCTAGTCATTCTCTCCACCGACTTATTTATATTTGTCAATTCTTCAACGGTTAAATCCATAGCGATTGCAACTTGAAGTTTCTCCCCCTCGGCGTTTAATATGTGTGCGATAGCGGTTTGTTCAAGAGCTACCGACTCTATCAAATCGGTTATAGCTTGTTTGCGAGGCGGAGACGGCGGTATTGTAAACGAGCTAGTAGTAGTCGAACTTGTAGTCGTGGTCGTTGTTGTAGTTGTCGTAGTCGTAGTTGTGCTTGAACTACACGTACCCGTAGTCGAAGGGTCGTATAGGTCGGGTAGTTCGCCTAAAAATTTGTTTTTTATACCGTTAACATTGCCCTCTAAATCGTTGACAATAACCGTACCAAATAATTTTACGTTGCTACCGCTAGTTACGCCAAATGGAGCGAGAATAGCCCCGTAAATATCGCTGTGTATTTTTAAATTTTGCGAATCGGGGAAGTTCCATACCACGTATTGAGCTTGCGCCTTAGTTATGGCTACCCCGTTTACAAGAGTGGTAAAATTATTTAGAGTTACCGCTGTTCCCAGCACGCTAATTAGTATTGTAGAATTTGCAGGCGCTACTATGTCAACGCTAGTAATCGTACTAATGTTGATAGCGTCGTCAATTACAAAATTGTTTAAAGCGGGGCTTGTTCCGCTTAGAGTAAGTGTAGTATCCTTCTTAGTGACCACGCCGTTAGCCGTCATTTCCGCCCAACCCACAGTCGAACACCATAAAAAATTGTAAGCATAGATATCGTAAGGTCTATAAGTAAACGGCTTAGGTTGCTTAGTTACGCCGTTATTATTGACCATAGTATACTTAATAAGAACGCCTAAGGCGTCTAAACCGCTGTTTTGAGAGTAGTTTATGCCACCTGTAATATCCATTTCGCCTAGAACTTGCAACGATTGTACATAATCCCCCGTCGCCATTGGCAAATCTTGACCTAAACTATAATTATTGTAAGTTGCATTCTTACCCACCCAAACAGCGCCCGTCGCATAAGCGTTGCTTTGTTTGTGATTTCCCATTACAAAAATGTTGAAATCATTTGCAAGCCAAAAGTTAACCGCCATAAAAACCTCCAATATCAAAGTAACACATTTAATGTTATTAGTATAAAATATGTTGCGAGAAGAATTTATGTTAGTGAGGTATAATGTGAAAATAGCTATATTGACTATGTTTAACGGGCTGTCAAACACTTATTCGCTTGTAAACGTAGTTGAAGAACAGCTTAAAATGTTACTTAGCGATAATATTACAGTAAAGATGTTAGTAAGCCAACATTGTCCCGACAGCGACAGGACGGGTATATTTGCCGATAAACGTATCGAATGGGTAAAAATAATCAACAGTAGCCAAGGAAAAACATTTAGATGGAAGACTTACACTAAGGCAACCGACGTAATAGAAGAAGATTTTTTTGACCAAGCAAGATTAATTTCAAATGACTATATTAAATATCTAGAAGACGTAGATATATGTATAATGCACGACATTCTTTATCAAGGCGTGCATCTATTGCATAACGTAGCCATAAGACTGGCTCAACAATTTCTTCCTAACCTAAAATTTGTAGCCTTTACCCATTCTGCGCCGGTTGAACACCTTGACGCTCCTTACCCAATTAACTGTATGTTTACGGGTATGCCCAACACCACTTTCGTCTACCCTACCAAATGCGGTTTGCCTTACCTTGCTAAGCAATATGCGGTAGATGTTAGCGACTGCGCATACATAAACAATGCCCTTGCCCCCACGCTAAGTCTTAGCGAGCAAACTAAACAAATTGTAAATAGCCTTGATTTATGTTCCAAAGACATAGTGATAATTTATCCGGCTAGACTGTGTATGAGCAAAAAATTTCACGTTGTAGCCGAGTTTGCAGGTTACTTCAAAAAATATTTTGGAAAAAGCGTGGGCGTTGTCTTTTGCGACTTTTCGTGTAGCGATATTCCCCCAAATATGTATAAACATTTAATTACCGACTATGCGTATTTAGGCGGACTAGAAAAAGACGAACTGACTTTTACCTCTAACTTAGGCTTTACAAATGGCGTTAGCAGACAAACCGTACTAGAATTATTTACTTTAAGCAACTTATTTATTTGTCCGTCGTATAGCGAATCTTTTGGATTAACTGTGTTAGAAGCGTCAAGCCGAGCAAATTTTCTTGTGCTTAATCAAGCCGTACCGGCGCTATATGAACTTGGACTTAGCTTAAACGCATATTTTATGCGGTGGTCGGCAAAAAATTACGGCTTTGACACGATTGAAACTTATCACCCTTCGCAAAAAAGTTACTATATAGAAAATGCTCAAAAAATATTAAACGCTATGCAAGACAATGATGTTTTAAGGGCAAAAACGCTTACAAGACTGCGTTATAGCGATAAGCGAATATATTTAGACCAGCTTAAACCTTTGCTGATTAGTTTGACGAAGTAATTAACATAAAATTTGCAAACTACATATTGTAAAGTAGTGGCAAGACCTTTTCTTAATCAAAATATTACATAATTCGTCACAATTTGATAACTTGTGTACTATTTTTATGCGAGAAAAGGAGGTAACGCAATGAAAAGTGGCAAAATTAGCTGTCTACCCATTAACAACATAATCGAGTCGATAGCCCTAGAAGAAACTGCCCTTTCACATATTCTTAATGCCGAAGGCGAAAAAATACAAAAAGCGCTTGAAAAAGCTACTAGCATAGACGAGTTGCTTAGAGTCAACGGCTCGGTACAATGTACCATTACAGACATAACCCATTTAGAGTGTATCTTATACGACAAACTAAAACTAGCAATAAACGCCGACTGCGGAGGCTGTCCGCCGATAATAAATAAGGGTTTAGTTGGAGTGTTTGTCTATTCGTGCAAGACCAAATTTCCGCTGTCTAATGTAAGCGTAAAAGTATATGACCAAAGTTCTACCCTTGTTGGTAGCGGAGTAACCGATGCAAACGGCATATATTTCTTAGGAAATCTTAACAATGGCGTCTATACAGTTGTAGTTAAAGAAATTACTACGGGAAAAGAACAGAGTTTTACAGCTACTATTGACGAAACACAAAAAATCGTGTTTAAACAAATATGTTTTGAAAGTCAAACAATTAGCGGTATCAGCCTTTATGTTTACGAATGTCAAAAGAAAATACCTTTGTCAAACATTCTTGTCAAATTATTTGACAGCTCAAATAACCTAATCGAACAAAAAACTACCGATGAAACAGGCAAATATATTAAGCTAGGCTTGCCTCACGACATTTACAAACTTCAAATGACCAACCTCACAACTAGCGAAGTTAAGGAACAATTTGCCGAAATAAACGAGAACAATAAATATGTAGAGAAACAAGAATGTTTTTCTAACGCTACTTTGTTAGGCGTAATTACCGTAAAAACAACTATATGCGCAAATTGCAAACCCCTTGCCGGCATTAAAGTAACTATAACTAAGGGCGCAAACGTTGTCGACTATGGCGTGACCGACGCAAACGGACAATTTAAATCACAGTTATTACCACTTGAAACGTATAAAGTTATACTATTTGACACCTTAACGCAAGTCGAACAAGTTCGCACTGTAACGCTAACGCAAAATAATCCAAATGTAAGCATAGAAGTATGTTTTACACGTTGCTATAACGATTACGTCAATATTAAGGGCATAGTAACCGACTGTTACGGCAATAGACTATGTAATGCCCTTGTTACGGCAAACGGACTAGACAAGCGACAAACAAGAACAAACGACTGCGGACAGTATGAAATAAACAATCTAAAAGTTTGCAATCAATTTACAGTCTATGCCGAATGTAAAAATCAAAGAAGTAGCGTCTACGTCGAGAATAACCCAGTTAATAAAAATTATGTGTGTAACATTAAAATTAAATTACACAGTTATAGTTTCGGGCTATCTATTTAGCTCATAAAAAATAAAATTGTAAGGAGAAAAAATCTTATGAGTATGCCAGTAATCGTACCTAGCACAACCCAAAGGTGTCAAGCCATAACCGATATTATCGAGTCGGTAGCGCTTGAACAAACAGCGTTGTCGCACATCTTAAACGCCGAAGGCGAAAAACTACAAAAGGGCATAGCCCTCGCAGGCGTTACTAACGACCAGTTATTGTCGCTTAACGCTTCGGTTAGCGATATGGTAAATTCCATATCTAGGCTTGAAATGTTGCTTCAAATGAAATTAGAAGTATTTAAAGATTGCGCTTGCGTATGTCCGCCTGTCGTAACGCCTTAATACTTAAATTTATTATAAAAAACAAGTCTTTACAGACTTGTTTTTTTTATTTGCATAGTTAAAGCAAAAAGTTAAAGCAATACGTAATAATTATAAATAAGAAAAAATGATAAGTTGACATATTCGCTGTTTTACAATATACTTCTTTTAGAGGTATAAATAATGAAAATAGCAGTATTAAATGGTAGCCCTAAGGGCAAACAAAGCGTAACGCTACAAAGCGTGCTATATTTGCAAGCGCATAATAAACAACACGAATTTGTAATATTTAACATAGGTCAACAAATTAAAAAGTTGCAAAACGAACAAGAGTTTGACAAAGTTATTGAGCAAATACTACTTTGCGATACTATTATGTTTGCTTACCCCGTATATACTTTTCTTGTACCCTATCAGCTACATCGATTTATCGAGCAACTTAAACAATCTGCTCGGGCAAAAGAATTTGCCGGCAAATATGTTACACAGCTAACAACGTCTAAACATTTCTACGACTACACTGCGCATAACTTTATAATAGACAATTGCAACGACCTAAAATTAAACTACGTTTGCGGTCTTTCAGCCGATATGGACGACTTGTTAAAAGTTGAAGGTCGAGCTGGCTTAGACTGTTTTTTTGCAACCTTTGTTCACTGCGTCACAAATAATAACCACCTTTTTAGCCCGAGAGAAGCCCCTCAAACCGTCAAACCATACATCTCGACTACAAGTACGCCCTGCCAAAAGAACACCGCATACGACACGGTTATATTGACTTCTTACCAAGAAACGCAAACTAATCTTTTAGAAATGATTAAGGAATTTTGCGCCGTATATCCTAACAAAACACGAATAATAAACATAAACGACTTCAAATTTGACGGAGGTTGCTTAGGCTGTTTTATGTGCGCAACCGACGGCAAATGCGTATACAAAGATGGTTTTGATACTTATTTAAGAAATACTATCCAAAATGCAAACGCCTTTATATACGCCTTTGAAATTAAAGACCACTCTTTTGGAAGTAAATTTAAACAGTTTGACGACCGTCAATTTTGCAATGGTCACCGCCCTATGACAATCGGGTCGGCTGTTGGATATCTAATTAGCGGAAACTACGACTATGAGCCTAACTTAAAACTTGTAATCGAAGGGCGAGCAAGCGTAGGACAAAATTACTTCGCAGGGGTTGCAACCGACCAAAACGACACAAAGCAAGAGATTAGTTCGTTGAGCGATAACTTAGCTTTTGCATTGGCTAATCACTCTAAGCCTAGTCAAAATTTCTTAGGAGTTGGCGGAAACAAAATTTTTAGAGATTTAATTTATGTTATGGGCGGACTTATGAAAGCCGACCACAAATTCTACAAGCGACATAACTTCTACGACTTTCCTCAAAAGCAACTTGGTACAAAACTAAAAATGCAAATGGTTGGAGCGCTTATGAGTAACAAAAAACTAAGAACAAAAATGAAAGGCAAAATGAACGAATTTATTCTTAAACCATACGATAAGGCTATTGAAAAGAGCTTGCGAGATAAAGACGATAAAAATGTCTAACCCTATTAAAATAGTAAAAATATCTAGCAAAACTAAGTAAATTACGATAATATCAATAATGTAAAAGAATAGAGAGTAACATTAAAAACGTTCCTCTCTATTTTTTTACAAACTATATTCTTATTGACAATTTATAAATTCTTTGTTAATAAACTATTACGCTTTTATTTGACCTTCAAGCTGTTTGATAGGTTTAAATTTGGTAAATAAAAGTTCAACCGAGCTAATAACTACGATTAGCGAACTAGCGTTATGTACTAATGCGCCTATAACGGGGTTGATTATTCCAAACATTGATAAGATAACAGCGGCAATATTCCAAACAATCGAAAAAGCTATGTTGAAATTTATGCGAGAAAAAGTCTTTTTAGAAATTCGCAATAAGTATGGAATTGTTTCGATATTATCGTTAACAAGTACGGCGTCGCTTGCGTCAACTGCTATATCGCTACCGATTCCGCCCATAGCTAGCCCTGCATAAGCAGAACGCAAGGCCAACGAATCGTTTACGCCATCGCCTACCATACATACTTTCAAACCATCTTTCTGGCAAGATTTAATATATTCCATTTTTTCTTGCGGTAACATATTAGAGCTAATTTGTTGGATATCTAGGCTTGTTCCTATATTGTTAGCCGTTTGCTCATTGTCGCCCGTTAGAAGAATAGGTGTAACGCCTAGCTGTTTAAGCTCGCCTATTACAGACTTTGCATTTGTTCTAGCTTTGTCGGCAAGAGCGACTGCGCCTAGATAAAGCCCGTCTTGCGAAACATAAATTACGGTTGCCCCTAGACCTAAATACTGTTCGACTTCGGCTAAATCATCTACGACTATATTGTTTTCAATTAAATATTCTTTTTTACCGGCTAATACCAGTTTATTGTCAATCGTTGCCGAAACGCCTTTGCCTGCAACAAGCGTGAAATTATCGCATTCTTGACTTTTACCTCCGCTAGCCAAATAATGTTTAACTATGGCTTTTCCCAAGGGGTGTTCGGACTTTTGTTCGCAAAGGGCGCAAATTTGAAGCAAGTCTTGTTCTGTAATATCAAGCCTAGCCGACTTTACCCCTATTACTTCGGGCTTGCCATAAGTCAATGTTCCGGTCTTGTCAAAAGCGACGGTCTTAATTTGAGAAAACCTCTGCATACTCTGTCCGGATTTAATTATAATTCCGTGTTTTGTAGCGTTGCCTATACCGGCTATAATTGCCGTTGGAGCTGCAAGGGCAAAGGCGCAAGGACAAAACACTATTAATATAGTAACCCCTCTTATCAAATCTTTGGTAACAATACCTGTAATAATTGCCGTAAGCAAAGCTACGATTACTAGGTAGGTCGCAATTTTGTCGGCTCTTTTAACTATTGGCGCTTTATTATCTTCAACTTGTTTAGCTAAGGCAATCATACGTTGCAAAGAACTATTTGTTCCCGAACTTGTAGCTTGAAAAGTAAATACGCCAAATTGATTGATTGTTCCGCTTGTTACGTTGTCGCCTACGGTCTTATCTATCGGTATAGATTCGCCCGTAATAACCGACTGGTCAACTGCGGTGTCGCCTTGTATAATTATTCCGTCGACGGCTATTGTTTCGCCGGCAAGAACACGCACAATATCGCCGACTTTTATTTCTTCAACGGCAACAATTTCTTCTTGTCCGTCAACTAAACGCCTAGCAGTCTTAGGGGTAAGGTCAATTAACTTTTGAATACCGCTATACGCTTTGTCAACCGTAGCTTCTTCAAGCAATTCGCCTAGTAACATTATGGCGGCTACTTCGCCTGCGGCAAAATACTCTTTTACAATAATCGAAGCAACCATAGCTATTGTAACAAGTAACCCTGCCTTAATATTACCCTTAGTAAATAAAGACAAAAGCGCAGTATAGGCGATTGGAACGCCACAAAGAACTATTGCAACCCAGGCAATGTCAAAAGCTAAGTTGTCGCTTATTCCGGTTTGCTTAAAAATAAAACTAAGAATTAAGCTTACCGCCGAAACCGATACAAGCGTAATGTTGCGTTTAACTTCGTTTGCAAAAAAATCTGTCAAAACTTTAAAAAAACTTCTTTTTGTGTCAGTCATATTGCTCCTTTTGAGTGATAAAATATCCCCCCTAAGAGGATATTACTAATATACTCCCAACCTTGCAATATTGTCAAATGTTTTTTACGCATTATTTTTTACTACAATATAGTCAAAAACTAATATATAGTGTCAAATAACCATATTACACTAAATTTTTTGTACAATGGCGGTTCTTGCCAAAAAATCTTTTGTTATTTTGTGAAAAAACTATTTACAAACGCATAAAATAGTTGTAGAATAGTCTAAGAAAAGAATGGGAGGAAAGCGATGGATAACATAGATGTTAAAATTGTTAATTGTCTAAGGCAAAACGCTAGAATGAGCGCTTCGGAAATTGCAGAAAGCGTAAGTTTATCTATTTCGGCGGTAATTGAAAGGATAAAGAAACTTGAAAATACCGAAGTAATCAACGGCTACACTGCGTTAATCAATCCTCAAAAAATTAACAAAGACGTCATTGCCATAATGTCGGTATCTATCGAACACCCTAAGTACAATCAAAAATTTATACAAATAGTTAGCAACCATTCGCACATTATTCAATGCTACTATATTGCCGGCGACTACGACTTTTTACTAAAAATTGTAACGCAAAATACACGCACGCTTGAAAAAGTATTAGACGAAATTAAGAGTATTCAAGGCGTAGCCAAAACTAAGACAAATATCGTGCTTTCTACCCTAAAAGACGATTTTACTTCTCCATTGTTTGCCGACGAAAGCGATTTGCCCAATAGTTGCGACAATAAATCTAACAAATAATCCAAAAAAGGATTAAAAAATATTTACAGCGGGTAATTCCCGCAAAAAGGAGACAAAATGATAGTAGGTATTCCAAAAGAGATTATGCACGGAGAGAGGCGTGTATCCTCTATCCCAGAAACCGTCAAAAAGATGGTAGCAAACGGTTGGACTGTTTTGTTTGAAAAGGGCGCAGGTCTTGGCGCATTTTATCCCGACGCAGCTTACGTAGAAGTAGGCGCAAAATTAATTGACGACCCAATCGAAATTTACAAAAAAGCCGACGTTATCTTAAAGGTTAAAGAACCCCTATTTAACGAAGAAAAGAATTGCCACGAAATAGATATGATGCACAAAGGTCAATATCTAATTACATTTATTCACCCAGCCGCTCCCGTAAACCACAAAATGGTAATGGCTATGGCAAAACAAGGCGTTATTAGTATTACTCTTGACGGTATTCCACGTATTTCTAGGGCGCAATCAATGGACGCTTTGTCTTCAATGAGTACTTGCGCAGGCTACAAGGGAATAATTATGGCTGCAAGCAATATCGCTAAATTTATGCCTCTAATCGGTAGCGCCGTTGGTATGATTAAGCCTTCAAACGTTCTTGTGCTTGGCACAGGCGTTGCAGGTCTACGTGCTGTTGCAACCGCAAAGAGTTTGGGCGCAGTAGTTTATTCTGCTGATATTAGACCAGACGCAAACGAACAAGCAATGAGCTTAGGCGCAAAGATAGTTGACACCGGCGTTCCAGCAGAGATAGCAGTAAGCAAAGATGGCAAACACGCTAACCACCTAAGCGACGAATGGCTTGCAAAAGAAAGAGCCCATCTAGCCGAAGCCGTAAGCAACGCTGACATTGTATTCTGCTCGGCATTACTACAAGGCAAACTTGCTCCTGTACTTCTAACCGACGAAATGGTAGCTTCTATGCGTCCGGGTAGCTGTATTGTAGATATTTCTATCGACCAAGGCGGTAACTGCGCTATAACTACGCCCGGTATTAGAGATGTTAAACACGACGTCATTATCGAAGGCATTAAGAATATTCCGGGAATGTTGCCTACAAGCTCAACGTTTATGTTTGCTCACAACATTTACAACTTACTTAACTTCTTAGTAAAAGACGGCAAAGTCGTACTTGACCGCAACGACGAAATTGTTGCTTCAACCCTTGTTACAATCAATGGCGAACTTGTACACGAAGGCGCAAAAGAAGCTATGGGTATTAGATAACAACTTTGTTACCTAACTTTTAAATAAACAACTTAATCACCCTCATCACAATCAAAATGGTGAGGGTGAAAAAAAATAATGAGGTAAATTATGGAAATTATACAAATTGTATTTTTAGGCGTGTTTATATTGACGGCGATTATTGGTTACAAGCTAATTAATAATGTGCCTTCTCTACTTCACACTCCTCTTATGTCGGGTATGAACGCTCTTTCGGGCATTACGGTTTTAGGCGCTCTTACGGCTATGGCTAGCGCATTTGGAACGGCAGGCAAATCTATAACGGCAGGTATTCTGGGCGGAATTGCAATCGTACTTGCTATGATTAACGTTGTTGGCGGTTTTGTTGTAACTGACAAAATGCTAAGAATGTTTAAAAAAGGAGAGTAATTATGCCAGAATATTTATATTTTATTTTAAGCGGAGTTCTCTCGGTTGGCGTGCTTGTTGGCATATTTCTAATGAGTAAGGTCAAGACCTCTGTTCTTGGCAATCGCATATCGGCTGTTTGTACTCTTGGCGCAATAATTGTAACTTTAATTGCAAATGAAATTTTACCTGTTTGGGCATTATATATCGCCCTTGCAGTAGGTATAGCGATTGGAATAATCTTTGCTTTAAGAGTAAAGATGATTCAAATGCCTCAAATGGTAGCTTTGCTCAACGGTCTAGGCGGAGCGGCAAGCGCAATCGTAGGCGGACTAGCAATATTTGGATTTAGTCTTACCATGGGTAAACCTGCAACAATCAACGCTTTTGCAATCGTAACGGCAGGCATTGCCTTGTTTATTGGTTGCGTAACCCTTATTGGCAGTTTAATAGCCGCAGGCAAACTACACAAAGTAATTACTCAACGCCCTATTATATTTAAAGGACATCAAATATACACAATAATATCTTTAATACTTACTGTTGCTTCGGTAATTTTACTGCCTATATTCTACAACGAATTAATAGCTGTAATTATACTTACTTCTTGCATAGCCGTATTTTCAAGTCTATTTGGTTTCTTCTTCTCAATTAGAGTTGGCGGAGCTGATATGCCCATTACTATTTCTTTGCTCAACTCGCTTAGCGGTGTTGCCGGAGCTATTGCGGGACTAGCCGTAGCCGACCCGTTATTAGTTGCAATAGGCGGTATTGTTGGAGCGTCCGGACTACTACTTACACAAATTATGTGTCGTTCAATGAACAGACACTTAATGGATATTCTTCTAGGAAAGACAAGTTCGGCAGGCAAACACGTTGCCGTACAAGAAGAAGTTAAGGAAGAAGTCGAAGACGACACCATAGAAGAAAAAGTCGACGTTAAAGAATTACTAACAAAAGCAAAAAAAGTTATTATCGTTCCGGGATACGGTATGGCGATAGCGCAAGCTCAACACTTAGTTAAGCAACTTGCCGACAAGCTAATTTCTTGCGGTGTTCAAGTTAAATATGCCGTTCACCCAGTAGCAGGCAGAATGCCCGGACACATGAACGTATTACTTTGCGAAGCTAACGTAGACTACGAAGACTTATACGAAATGGACGCAATTAACGGCGAATTTGCCGACGCTGACGCTACAATAGTAATCGGCGCAAACGACGTTCTCAATCCGGCGGCAAACACAGCTGAGGGTACGCCTATATATGGTATGCCCGTGCTTAACGTTATCAACTGTAAACATATATTTATATTTAACTATGACTTAAAGCCCGGCTATGCAGGCGTTCCTAACCCAATTTACACAAGAAAACACGGCGTAGAATTGTTGCTAGGCAATGCAAGCGTAACCCTTAAAGACTTTATCGATAAACTCAACTAATAGAATTTTTAAGCGATATGTTAAAGTCCTAAACCATTATTTATAAATTCTTAGACCAAAAATAGACCTCGTAATGAGGTCTATTTTTATTATAAATTATTATTGTTTAATTGCCCGTTTGGCATAGAATTAGATTAGAGCCGACAGTTTTAAGAGCTGTAAAAATTAATTAGGGCTATTTAAGTTCTAACTTATTTTCTTCCACAAGCTTTGCGATAATGTAGTCGTAATTATAATGAGGAAGTAGGCAAGCCGAACAATCTTTAATTTTGCCGTCAATTAAGGTGTAATTGCCACCGCAATCTAGTCTATATAGCGGACAAAAACAGAACAAGCAGTTAAATTCGCCCTCTCTGCTCGTCTTATGGCAAGGAAAATATTCGCAATCTCGGTTACAAAAGAATTGACTACTATTTTTTTTCATATTTTTACTCCATTTAAATTAGTATTTAAGCGTAGTTACTTGTAAAATTATCGCCGTACTATTTGTTGGTTAGATTTTTTGAGTCTTCGTTGTCTTTAATTTGCTGTTGAGCCTTTTCAAATAACGTAGCGTCATTAATATTTTCACTTTGTACGGTTTCTTTTGAGGGTGTTTGAGTACTTTCGTTGTCTTTGATTTGCTGTTGAGCCTTTTCAAACAAAGTTTTGGTGTCAAAGTCTTGTTGCGACTGCTCTACATTTTGGGTTTGAGGTTGATCGTTTTGTTCGCCTACGGCAAGTTCTTTAATATTTGCGTTGTCTATTGTTGGAATTTGCCCTAGACTTATTGCCGAAGTTTGAGCGCTTGTTGCAGAATTTTTAATTCTTTTGGGCGTTTTTTCAATCTCGCCAGCCTTAGTGAGGGCAATTTTAGTGAGTAACGGCCCTAAAATTTCATAAACTAGGGTTGCGCAAAGTACGACTGTGGTCACTTGTTGCCCAATTTCTGGTAGTTGCGCCATTACAACGCTCGCCATACCGATAGCTACGCCGGCTTGTGGAAACAAAGCTATTCCTAGATATTTGCGAACGTTGGGATTTGCCTTTGTAATTACCGCCCCTAAATAAGCTCCGCCCCACTTACCTATTGCCCTAACTACAATATATACAAAACCGACTATGCCTACCGTTGGCAATACTTCTAGGTTAAGCTGAGCGCCCGAAATAACAAAGAATAGCATAAATAATGGATAAGTCCACCTTTCAAGCACTTCAAGCGGAACTTCATTTTCTTTAAATAAGTTGCCGTAGAATGTTCCTATCATCATACAAAGTAGCAAGCTTGACAAATTTAGCAATTCCGCAAGCGCAATTCCGCCAAGCGTAAAGGTGATAATAAGCGTAAGCCTATTTGCTCGGGACTTAAAAAATCTTGAAACAAGGGCTAAAATAAAGCCCAAAGCCGAACCTATAACAAGGGCTAAAAGTATCTCGCAAACAGGAACTAAAAATGCCGAAACAAAGGAAAGCGAACCGCCTACGTGAAGTACTTTGCCTATGGCAAGCGAAATGGCAAAAACCATTAGCCCTAACGCATCGTCAAGCGCAACAACCGGCAGTAATGTTTCCGTCACGGGCCCTTTGGCTTTGTACTGACGCACTATCATAAGCGTCGCAGCCGGAGCGGTTGCCGTTGCTACTGCGCCTAAAATTAAAGCGAAAGGCAAAGGCTCGCCTATAAGTATCATAACAAGGTCGACAAGAATTGTAGCAAGCAAGGCCTGCATAGCCGTAATTACAAGAATATTCTTGCCTAATTTTTTAAGCAAAGATAATTTTATTGATGTGCCGATAGAAAAAGCGATAAAACCTAACGCAACGTTAGTAATAATTTCCAACATCTCTAAATGCTGCGCCGTAATTAATTTAAATACGTGAGGTCCTATTAAAACGCCTGCGATTAAGTAACCCGTAACATTGGGAAGACGCAATAACTTCATTAAACGGGTAAAAATTAGTCCTGCGAGCAAGGCGAAACATAAAATAAAAATAATGCTCATAATTTTGGTATATCTCCTAAAAATACGCAGTAGAGAAAGGTTTGTTTACTGTTTTCTAGCAAATTTTAGCCTATTTATTCCACAAAGGCAAGTGTTTTACACCCCCTTGAAAATTTATAAATATCGATATAATAATTTTTTATAATACTCTTAGCCCTTGAAGAAAATATATCTTGAAAGTTGTTCGCTAACATTATTTTGCCCTAAATTTGCGTTAGTCTATTGACTAATATTTAAAAAAAAGGTAGAATAAAAGAAAAACAAGGAGAAAAATATAAATGTTAAGTGAAAAACAATTAGAAAAATTTGCCGACCTCGCCGTAAAAATCGGCATTAACTTACAAGTTGGTCAAGACCTCAACATAAGAACTCAAATCGAATGCGCCCCTATCGCAAGAATGATTGCCGTTTCGGCTTATAAAGCTGGCGCAAGACGAGTAATGGTTGACTACCTAGACGAAAAACTTAAAAGAATTGACTTCGACTATCAATCAATCGAGGCGCTTGAAGACGTTCCTAATTGGGCGATTGAAAAAAATAATTACTTAATTGACCATAATTGCGCAAATATCTCAATAGCGGCAGGCGACCCTTCAATTTATACCGGCGTTTCGGCTGAAAAATTACAAAAGTCGGCGGCGGCATACAGCAAAGCTAACAAATATTATCGTGACGGTATGATGAGCAACGCTTGCAGATGGCTTGTAATATCTGTGCCTACTAAGGCGTGGGCAGACAAAATATTCCCAAAATGCGACAATTCGGTTGATAAACTTTGGGACGCTATCGCTATGACTATGCGACTTGACCAAAAAGACCCTGTTGGGGCGTGGGAAAAACATATTGAAACTTTGACAAGACGAGCAGAATTTATGAATAGCAAAAACTTCGACCATGTTCACTTAACTAATAAACACGGAACTGACCTTAAAGTCGGGCTTGCCGAAGGACATATTTGGTGCGCAGCGCAAGAACTTGCAAAAGATGGCATTAAATTTACAGCTAATATGCCAACCGAAGAAATTTTTACCGCTCCGCATAAAGATAGAGTTGACGGCGTGGTTGTTTCGGCGCTACCGCTAGTTAATCAAGGAAATATTATAGAAGACTTCTCGATTACCTTTAAGGCAGGTAGAGTAGTTGACTTTAAAGCTAAAAAAGGTTATGACGCCCTTAGCAATATTATTGAAACCGACGACGGCAGTCATTACTTAGGCGAAGTTGCTTTAATCGGTAAAAATAGCCCTATCGCTAAATCCGGGTTGCTATTCTTCAACACTTTGTTTGACGAAAACGCTTCTTGCCACCTTGCCTTAGGTCAAGGATATCCTAGCACAGTTAAAGACGGCACGACTATGACTAAACAACAACTTGCAGATGTTGGCGTAAACGATAGTATGGAACATTGCGACTTTATGATTGGCACAAAAGACATCAACATTGTTGGCGTAACTAGGTCGGGCGAAGAAACTCAACTATTTGTCGACGGCGAATGGGTAATCTAAATTAATCTTTAATTACATTAATAAAAGGTTAAATATATTGTAAATTAATTGCCTTAACAAACAAAAATAATGACTTCTTAATTAATTAAGAAGTCATTATTAATTTAAATATCTAACAAAAGAATGGCTACAAGACTAGGACTAAACTACAATAAACTATAAGCAAAACACAAATGTAAGCTAAATTGATATAATTTGGTATTGTAGCAAATAATTAATCTTTTTTAGGTATGCCAAAACGCTCTATTTGGTCAAGTTTATCTTTCTCGATTTGTTCAAGCTTGCGTTTGCAAAATGCTAATTCTTCGTCAATTTCTTTTATGCCTTGTTGGCTAGCCTTGCCATACCAATAAAAAGCTTTTTCATAGTCAAGCGAAACGCCTCTACCTGTTTGGTACAACAAGCCTATTTGACACATCGCCGGAGCGTAACCTAAGGTCGCCGAGCGTTCGAGTAGCCTTGCCGCCTCGACGTAACTGCGCTTAACGCCGATATGGTTCATATAGCAATTTGCATAATTATATAGGGCGGGCGCATAGTCTTGCTGACAAGAAAGACAGTAAAGTTCAACCGCCTTTTCTTCATTTTTTTCTACGCCAATTCCTTTTTGATAATAGATGCCTAGATTGTTCTGCGCCATAGCGTTTCCGCACTCGACTGCTTTTTGATACCAGTAGACGCCCCTAGTTAAGTTCTGCGGGGTATTGCGACGTTTCTCGTAAAATAACCCTAGCTTAAACATCGCCTCGCCAGAACCGCCTAACGCCAGCTTTTTCAGCTCGTTATAAGAAAGCAAATCGCTACTTGCAATGTCGCCTGCGTCGTCCTGCTCGGCTACGACAATAGGTTTGACAATTTCTTGCAAATTAACTTCTTGTTTAATTTCTTCAACTTTGAGCTGAGGTTTTTGTTCTAATTCCTCAATTTCGGGTTTAGCTTCTTGTTTTATTTCTTCAACTTTAAGCTGAGGTTTTTGTTCTAATTCTTCAACTTCGGGCTTAGTTTCTTGTTTAATTTCTTCGACTTTTTCAATTTCGGGTTTAATTTCGGGTTTTAATTCTTCGACTTTTTCAATTTCGGGTTTAGTTTCTTCAACTTTAAGCTGAGGTTGCTGTTCTATTTTTTCGATTTCGGGTTTAATTTCTTCTTTAACTTGAAGCTTTATTTCTTCGTTTTGCCCTTCTGCATTCTCAGTTTCTTTTTGCAAATCTTCTTGGGCTTGCTCAATAATATTCTTAGCGCTTGTCGATTGTTGATTAAATTGTTCGACAATAGATAGTAATTCTTGTCTTACGGGAATTTGAGGTTGCGAACACTTAGCGTACCATTCATTTGCGATTATTTCGTTTGCATCTACGCAAAAGCCGTCCTTATAGCAATTTGCAAGCTCGTAACAAGCCACAGTATAGCCGTCTAATGCAGATTCGGTTAGCCAGTAAAAGTAGGCGTTTAAATTTTTTTCGGTGTCGCCTAATCCAAATTTAAAATATTGAGAGATTATATATTGACTTATTTCGTCTCTATCGTGAGCTTGCGAAAATAATTCTTGAAAATTTTCTGCATATATTTGATTGTCGTCGCTATCTTTTGCAAGCGCATAGGCGCACTTAGCGCTACCTGATTCTTTGCCTTTTTCGTACCAATCTTTTGCGATAGGTATATTTTTAGCGCAGTCAAAACCTAGCCTATAAATTTCACCCAGCGCAAAGAAGCTGTCGGGATAGAAAAATTTAGCAGAGTCGGTTAAGCATTTAACGGCTCTTGCGCTACTTGGATTAGCAACGTTGACAAAACAATACGTTAGCCCTTCATAGTAAAGGACCCTGAGCGAATCCCAAATTTCTGGCGAATACTCCTTTTTCATTATATTAACTCCTTAACATAAGTACTTTCTTTTGTTATGTACGCATTTGCAATATAGTAACATTTATTTATATATTTTGTCAATAACTCCTCCGCCTAAACAATACTTTTCATCATAAAAAACTGCGTATTGCCCTTGTGTGACTGCTCGTTGAGGTTGACTAAACGTAACTAGGCAAGAATTATCGTCGTTTATGCATATTGTAACGGGTTGCTCTTGCTGTCTATATCTAAATTTTGCAAAACAATCAAACTGTTTATTAATTGGTTTTGACGGAATAAAGTTTACATCGCTAACTAGACAAGCCTTGCTATATAACTGTTCTTCGCTACCGTGAGAAACTATAAGTCTATTGGTTGACAAATCTTTTTCGCAAACAAACCATCTACCCTCTTGCCCGTCCTTTGCCCCGCCTAAGTTAAGCCCTTTGCGTTGACCTAAGGTATAAAACATTAGTCCTATATGTTCGCCCACGACTTGACCGTCAATGGTGACTATTTGTCCGCTTTTTGCGGGAAAATAATTCTGCATAAATTTGCGAAAGTTGCGTTCGCCGATAAAACAAATTCCTGTGCTGTCTTTTTTACAAGCGGTTGGAATATTGTTGTCTTTTGCAAGCTGTCTAACTTGGGGTTTGGTATAATTTTGCAAAGGGAACAGTACTTTTGACAGCTGAAATTGATTTAGTTGATTGAGAAAATATGTTTGGTCTTTATCTATGTCTACCGCCTTAGACAGATAATGCAGTCCGTTAATATGTTCGATACCACAATAATGTCCGGTTGCAATATAGTCGGCGTCAAAAGTTAAGGCAAAATCTAAAAAAGACCCAAATTTTATCTCCTTATTGCACAAAACATCGGGGTTAGGGGTGCGTCCCTTGCCATATTCTTCTAAAAAATAACTAAATACTTTGTCTTGATACTGTTTTGCAAAATTAATTGAATAACAAGGTATATCTAAACAAGAGCATACCGCCTTAGCGTCGGCAAAATCTGCCTCTGCGCAACATACTCCGTTAGAATCTGTTTCTTCCCAATTCTTCATAAATAGCCCGATTACTTCGTAGCCTTGTTGTTTAAGCAATAAGGCTGCGACTGAACTGTCGACGCCTCCGCTGATGCCTAGCACTACTCTCATATATTACTTCTTAGGCTTCTTACTAAGCACTTTTAGTAGATTGATAAATTCGGCGTTATTGTTAGTTGTCATAAGTAGGTCTATTAATTGTTCGGTTGCGTCTATTGTGTCGGTACGAGAAAGAGCCCTACGAATCATCCACATACCTTCGAGTTGACTTTGAGTAAGTAACATTTCTTCTCGCCTTGTACCGCTTTTAGCTAGGTCGATTGCGGGGAAAATGCGTTTCTCGCTCATTCTACGGTCAAGGTGAATTTCCATATTGCCCGTACCTTTAAATTCTTCGTAAACTATGTCGTCTAGACGACTGCCGGTATCGATTAAAGCCGTTGCGAGTATAGTTAGGCTACCTTTGCCGACAACGTTGCGACCTGCGCCAAAGAAACGCTTAGGCTCTTGAAGCGCAGAAATATCCAGTCCGCCGGTAAGCGTTCTACCGCTTTGCTCGGCTGTTTGGTTATAAGCCCTGCCTAGACGAGTTATGCTGTCTAATAAAATCATAACGTCCTGACCTTGTTCGACCCTGCGTTTTGCATTGCTAATTACAAGCTCGGCTATTTGTATATGATGTATTGGAGATTGGTCAAATGTAGAGTAAGCTACGTCGCAATCTAAGCTTTGTTTAAAGTCGGTGACTTCTTCGGGTCTTTCGTCAATCAACAACACAATTAAGTGCATTTCGGGGTGATTTGCTCGTATAGCTTGGGCAATCTTTTTGAGTAAAATGGTCTTGCCTGTCTTAGGGGCGGCAACAATTAGCCCCCTTTGCCCCTTGCCTATGGGCGCAACTAGGTCGATTAGACGCAAAGAATACTCGTTTTTATCCATTTCTAGCGTTAGACGCTCGTTAGGATAGCAAGAAACCATATCTTCAAAGCGTTCTTTGCGAACGTATTCTTCGCAAGGCACGTCGTTAATCTTAAATACAAATATAAGCGAGGGCGATTGCTTTTCGTTAAACGCTCTTGATTTACATTCTATTTTGTCGCCTGTTTTTAGTCCAAAACGACGAATTTGTACCGGTGGAACATAAACGTCGCCGTAAGAACTATGGAAATTTTCCACTCGTAAAAAACCATATCCTTCGGGTAATATTTCAAGAATACCCGACACTACGGTGTCTTTTGCGCTTGCTGTTTCGGTGTCTGCCGGCGGAGTAGTGTCTGCTGGCTGTTGAGGTTTTTGTAGAATTAACTCTTCGGGCGTCTCTTCGGGCGTCTCTTCGTCTATTTGAACTTGTTCGTTAAATACTTCTACGTCTTGTTGATTTACGGCTGTTTCTTGTCCAACCGAAGTAATATCGACTTGCTTTATAGGCGGTCTGCCTCTCCTTGATTGTGGTTGAGGTTTAGCTCGCCCCTCTTTGATTGCTAATATTTGGTCGATTAAATCTTGCTTTGGACGTGTTGTTGGTCTATCTACTCCAACATCTCTTGCAAGCGTACGCAGTTGATGAATCAGCATAGCTGACAAAGCGCTTTGAGTAAAAACTGTTTCTGACATAAAACCTCCGTAATAATAAGTAGACTACTTGTTATTTGTTGAAAAATGATAAAATTGTTGTGTTTGGTACAAAGTAAATAAAATTGTTAAAAAATTATGTGTTGTTAAGTCAATAATCTATATGCTTACTTATATAGTCATTATACCATTTGCAAATATAAAGTCAAGTTTTTACTTATATTTCTATTAATTAAAAATTATTACCATATTATATTGCTATAATAACAAAAATAGCCTAAGCGTTATTAACATTTAGGCTATTTTTTATTTTTATTGCGTAAGATTGCTACATTACATAGTAGCCTTGTTGTGTGTTGATTACTTTTAAAATGTCCCTTTCTCTTAATGTTTGACAATCTATATAAACATAGTATTTATCTTTGCCTTGCGTGCAAACCAACTCGTAACAAAGGTGTTCTTTTCCGCAATCATCGGGAATAATTGCAAGACTCTTGCTCGAAACATTTAATCCCGAGCTTAATTTTGCGCTGGCTTGATAAAATTTATCGTGACCTTGCGGAATTGTTCTTGTTTTATGATTTACTAAATATGCAAACGTTTCAATGCCCACAACTTGGTCGCTTGTTGTATCGATTGCCATTTTAATCATATCCGGATAAACTCTAACGCCGTCTACCGTATAGACAAGGTTGATATAGATTCGGTCGTCAATCGGTTTAGACGCCCACATAGCTTTACAGTCAAAACCTAAGTTTTTTGCAAGATTTTCAGCTATTTTAATATATTTATCTTTGTTATAGGGTTTTGAAGCGCTAATAGGAGCGTTATATCCGTCAAATTGAAGCAGTCTACCATCGGTAGTTAGCATAACCGTAAATTCTGCGCCATTATTTGTAGTCATAGAATATCTTAACGCTTTGGCTTTATTAGTAATTGTATCTACATAATCAAGTTTTGCTATGCCATAATCGGCAAATGTTCTTTTAATATAATTTAGTCCTTGTTGGCTAGTGATGTCTTCGCCTAAAACTAATTTCTTCTCCGCAAAGGAATCGGCATAAGGTCCGTCGTAAATTAAAGTTGGGTAATTAAACAAAGATTTGGCTTGGTCGCTATTTGAAATACCTTCCATATCAAAGTTTGTCATATCGCCTTCGATAGCGTTATTTTCTAATACAAGATAGAAGTTTTCGGCTACTTTTTGCAATTTGCTTAAATATTGTCTTTCTCTTTGAGTTAGTTTATCGCCCAAAGAAGAATGTCCCGCTAGACAAGACAGTAGGTCTTGGGTTTGATTTATAAATTTATTTGCGTTAGAAATTACTTTTACGCTAGAATTAATAGGCAAAAGCGAAATATTTGTTGAAGAAGAAGACAAATAGCCCATAGTTTGCATAATCAATTTACCGGCGTTAATTGTGTCGTTACTAACGGCAAGTTTGCTTAAACTAACCGCAACATTACGCATATCGTCGGTTAATTGATAGACGCATTGTTGATAAAGATTATTTAATTTTTGCTTAGCAAGTTCGTTTTTGGTTAAGTTGCCCTCGTCTTGCTGTTGGCTGGGAATTAGCTCGCCTGAGGTTTTATCGCTTGTTGTGTCTTTAATATCTTTGGTATCTTTATTTAAATTTTGATTGTTGTCGTTTAAGGAAGCGTTGTTAGCGCTTCCTTTGTTGTCAATAACCTTGTCGGGAATTACGGTAAAGTCGCTTTTTGGGGCGGTCAATGTCGCATTTATTCTAATAAGATTATTGAGTTTGCTCTTGGCGATGTCGGGGTCGGCATTTTTGATTGTTAAAGTATAGGAATTAAGTTGATTACCTTCTACCTTAGTATTGCCGTAAACGTTGCCAGCTAGCGCATAAAATATGCTTAGAGCAATCGTAAGCGTCCACATTACGCCAAAGAATATTGCAAAACCTAGTGTTTGCTTGCTTGCTTTCTTTCTTGTACTCATTGTTACCTCCTATGCACAAAAGACGTGTTTGCCTATTGTTGTAATTATTGGTTTGGTTCTTATCCATTGAGAAGTTGCAGTTTTTGGGTTGTAGTAGAATGTACAGCCGTACGTTGGGTCCCATCCGTTTAGAGCGTCCTCTGCCGCCTTAATACATTCGTCGTTAATACCTATATTTATTTGTCCGTCGCTTACGCAGGTAAATGCGCCGGGTTGATAAATTACGCCTGCAATAGTGTTGGGGAATTTGCTACTAGCTACCCTATTGATAATTACTGCGGCAACAGCGACCTTACCAATATAGCTTTCGCCCCTAGCTTCACCATAAATACAGCGAGCTAGTATATTTAAATCGGCGCTTAAATTACTAGAATTAGAGTTGCTAGACGTGTTAATGCCTAGCGCATTTAAAGTCGCCCTGCCTGCAATACCATCAGGGGTAAGATAATTTTTCTTTTGGAAATTTTTTACCGCAGTAGCTGTCTTGTAACCAAACACTCCGTCGGCGCTTCCTGCAAGATATCCCCAGTTTTTTAGTTTGGTTTGAATTGTTTTAACCGTCGTCCCCCTACTGCCATACTTATATACTTCGGCGGATACTTGTTGAGGTATTAGTATAATTGCCGAAAGGCATAAGCATATAGACAAAATAAGGCATACTTTTTTAATTAAATTCATATCTTTTTAATCCTTTTTTATTTTAGTTTGTCTAGCGGAATAAAAAAATATACATAGTAATTACTTGCCTACGGTACAAGACTCGATAGTTTATAAGACCTAAAAGAACTTAATTGGCGCTTAGCGAAAAATTAAATAAAAAATACGCTAAATGTCCTAAGACAAAATAGCGTATTTTTAGTAATGGAGGGCAAAATTGAGTAACAAGAGCAAATATTAATATAAATCTTTATACTATTTAAATTGTAAGTTTAATCTAAGGATTATTCTTAAAAAATTCGTTTATAATTTCGAGTATTTTTGATTTATAATAAAAACCTTCTTTGTCGCAGTTAGTAGCTACAAAGCACAACGGCGGATAAACCACGCACCACCAGTTGTCGCCTGACGCATCGCCTAACTCTATAATAAGAGCGTCATAAATGCCTTCTTCTAGCATAAGTTGTTCGTATTTCCTTGTGGGGAAAGATTGACTGTCTAAATACGCTTTCGCCGAATAGCCATATCCGCATTGTTTTAAAACTTTGTTTGCCGAAGCAACTATGCTGTCAAGATTATTTGTAACGACCTGTCTTGCTTGGTCTTTCGTGTGAACTTGGCTTAAATACGGAGTAAGCAAGGTAGTTATGGTGTCTTTGACAAGATATTTGACATCTTGGTCTGCTTGACTATTGCTATTTGCTCTAATATGTATTCTTAAATATTCTTTATGCTCGTTTGAGCTAATAATTAAAACGACTAAGGCGATAAAAATTGTTATAACGGCTAATACTTTCTTCATAGTTACACCTCATAATAAAAAGATACGCTAAGATTATTAGCGTATCTAGGGCGACTTAAACTTAAAACTTGTAAATTATTTAAAAAATTAACAAATAATTTACGACTAAATAAAGATATTGTTATAGTTTGTCGAATTAATCAATAACTACTAATTGATTTCCGCAATCGGTTGAAGTTGCCGAATATGCCCTTATGCCCTTAGAAACAAGAACGTTAGCGTACTGCTTGGCTTGACTTAAACTTTTACACAGAATAAATAAATTTCCTCCGCTACCTGTTAAAGTAGGTTTGGGTAAATTTAAACTCTTACATAAGTCGATTGTTTGCCTAAGTTCTCCGCTCAACACGCAAGCGGAATTCTCTAAATCGTTGCCTAAGAGCTTACGAGCTAGCAAAATATTGTTTTTTTGCAAACAATCAATCAATAAAGCGTGATTGAAGTTTTGCTTATCATTAAGCAAGTCATATTGACAAAAAACATCGGCGGTTGAAAGTTTTACGCCTGAAAGAACGGTGAAATACAACTTATTTTTGCATACAAAAGACTTTAAATCGTCGCCTTTTCCACTAAGCAAGGCAAGTCCGCCTTTTATAAGATAAACAATATCGCTTCCATAACTCTTAGCTATCTGCAACATTTGCTCAATCGGCAAATTAAATAAGGTTGACATAGCTACGATTACAGCCGAAAGAATGGCGCTAGAACCGCCCATACCGCCCATAATATCAATGCCCTTAGTAATGTCAATATCTACGCCGGTAAGCAAAAACTTGTCAATTATTGTTCGAGCAAGGCTACTTGTATTAGTAAAGACATCTTTTCGCCCGTCTATTGTGACATTAACTTGCTTGTCTTGCCTTTTTGCAATAGTCAAAGTGTCGCTTACGTCTACCGTTGTGACGAGGCTGTTTAGCTTGTGGTAAGTTCTGTCGTACATACCGCATAATGATAACGTTAGGTTAAGCTTTGCGTAAGCTTTTATAATTACTTTCATATTAATATATTACCATTGTTTTGCTTGTTTAGCAATAAAAGATTAATATTTGTAAATAAATAAGCTAGACTAAACTTAGTCTAGCTTATTTAAAATATTATAAGAATAAGTATTAGCTTATAACGCTTTGTTTATTGCTTTAATTTGGTGGTAAATTACTACTTGTTGATCCTCTTTAAGTGGGAACTCTAAGTCCGGGTTGGTTTCGGCAATTTCTTGTTCGGTCATATTAAGATTTTTTGCCGTATTCCATAGTGAGTCGCCTTTTTTTGCAAGGCAAACTTCAAAAGCGTGTTGGCTTATAGTAATCTCTTCGCCCTCTTCTACCTTACAAATAATATTTTGCGTTTTGTCTTGGGTAGCTACGACTTCCGCCTTGATTATGGCTTCGATTGCAAGTTTGCGTGAAGCGTTGTATTTAATGTTGACAACATTTGCGCAACAAGACAAGTTGACTTGGCTAGATAGATTAGTATCGGCAACCGATTTGGTAAAAGGCAGTTCAAAGTTAGCTCCGCCGACTTTTTCGCCCTTATACAATAAGCAACCCTGTAAAATACCGTCAAACACAATTTCGCCTTCAAGAGAAGATAACTTAACAATATCTACTCGGCAATTAATTAAAGAAATAATTCGACTGTTGCCTTCGGGTAAATCGACTTCTTCGTTAACCACAAAATCATAGTCGTATCGACCTTGAATTATAGTATTTACAATTTGCTCTTTGTCAATGGTTAGTTGATGGCTTTTGCTATAAATGTCTTCGATTACTTCTTGCTGAACGACCTTATTTGACATTAAAACAAATTCGGCTTGAATTTCTGCCGTTAAAGCGTTGTTGTCGTCTTCTTCTACAATATCTAAGTGTATTTTTGAGCCTTTAATCTTTACGCAACTAATTAAACTGTCTTTTGCGTCAATGTCAACGTCTACCTCTTGGGTAAAAGGCGAACTTACAAGCGAAGAAGTCAATTCGTTATCTTTTGTAAGATAGGTTAAATTAAGCGTTGTTTCGCCTACGATAGTAAGTACGGCTTCGTCTATAAAAGAATCTGTGATATTTATGTAGCTTTCGGCGCAAAGCATTTTTGTCACGCTACTTGGAAGCTCAACTTCGCTAGTGATAGTTGCGTTAAGTTTTTTAATCGTAGTATCGTTACATAAATCAATAGAATTCTTCTTGACGCAGGCGTTGTCGCTAGCAGTTAAGCATTGATGTTGTTTAGCTACAATCATATTTGTAGACGTATCGATTAAAGTAGTAAGGGCGACCGTGCTTCCGCTTAGCTCAAAGTCGTTATTTAGCACAACACAGTCAAAATACGCTTGTGGTTGAACGCTTCCCGTTGGCAGTAATACTTTGTCGCTGAAATCGGCGTTATAGGCAAGCCCTATAACTTGCCCGTCAGTAAGCAAGGCTAGCAACTTATAGTTGACTTTACCGCTAAACGCTAGGTAACTACCCGCAACGTTATAGTTATTGATAACCGCTTCGGCGTAAGCAGTGATAATCTTCTCAATCTCGTCTTTTGCAACTATTTTTGCCGAAACAGCAGTTTGCACGGGGTTAAGACGAATGATAGCCTCAGCTTTTATGGTGTTGTAATCTAAGTTAAGCATAAAAAAACCTCCAAAACAAATGTCATTTATAATATATTTTATAAGGTCTATTATTATGACAGTTTGATTTAAAGGTATTTATTTTTTAATTATATTATTTAGATTACTATATTAATTTTATACTTAAACTCTTAACTTTGCTTATTTAAGTTTTTAATTCTCAATTTAATATTTTGATTTAAGTTTTTAATTCCTTTATCTTAATTTCTCCACACATTATATCGGTATAAGAGCAACTCAACCTATCAAATATTTCATTGTGAACAAGCAAAACAAAAACGTTAGCGTAGGCTTCGCTAATTTTTCCTTTAAGATTTACAATCTTATTTCGACCTTTGTTGTATTTTACTGCGACTTCTTTGCCTAATAGTTGTTGAACGCTATCTCGAATCTGGTCAATATTTAATAATGTTTTTTTCAATTTCTCTACCTCTTTAATTAAGTATTGACAAAAAAATAAGCGATAAACAAATTAGAGTTACAAACCTTAAAAATACTTAGATTGCCGTAAAACCCAACTGACAAATGCCCAAAAATTACAAAATAAAAAAGACTGCCGTTTAAGCAGTCTTAGGCTATTAAATAAATACTGATTGGTTTATTTAATCTTTAAATCTTCTTCGTCGTCCTCGTCTTCGTCCTCGTCGTCTTCGTCCTCGTCGAAATCTTCTATATCTATTTCTTCAAAGTCATCTTCGGTATTTTCGTAGTCGTCTTCGGTGTCGTCTTCTTCTTCGTCGTCGAAAACATTGCCAAACTCCTCGTCTTGCAATTCTTCTAATGGAATTTCAATAGGTTCGTCAAGCACAGGCTCGTCGTCAATATACTCTTTGCGCCAACTTTCGTCGTCGTCTACCAGAACGTCCTTAGTAATTTCTAATTTTGCGGCGCAAGTTTCGCAAATGTCGTCCTCGTGGTCTACGGGAATACGTTTGCAAATAGTACAATAATATATTGGTTCTTCTTCTAAGTCGTCTGTATCTAGACTCTTTATTAGCCCAAGTTCGGCTTTGCAAATATCGCACATTGTTTCGTTACTGTCAATATAGTTTAAGTCGCATCTAGGGCATTTAACATATTTAACTTTGTTCATACCAAATAATCCTTCTTTATAATCCTTCTTTATCTTTTTGTCGGCATAATTGTATATGTAAAGTTAATAATTGTAAACTAAATTTATGCTAAATTATTCTATTTTTATTATTTTTTTTAAAAGTTTACAAGAACTATTGCCAAAATACCAATTCCTATGCCTAGTAAGGTCAATTTTGATAATTTTTCTTTAAATAACGGAGAAATAATTGCGGCTAAAAACATAGGTATAGCGCTTGTTATAGGATAAAATATGCTTGCGTCAGCTTTGACTGAAAAAATTTGGAAACAGCAGTTGCCAAACACAGTGACAATGCCTACGCCTATTGAGCAAATAAAAAACCATTTGTTGGGTATAAATTGCTTTGCCAAGGTAAAGCCCTTAGTGGTAATGCAACTGACTACTAACATTGCTATAAACGACAGCAAAAATGTACCTAGCAAAAATTGAAGTTGTTGCATAGAAGGATAAGCTTTATATGTCAGCTTGACATATAGCGATAGAAAACCATTAAAAACTGCGCCTGTAATCAATATAATCGCATAGATTAAATTTTTCTTCGCTTTATCTTTGGCGGATTGCGATTTAACCGTTGCTGATTGAGCGTCTTCAACGCTTGTTATTTCGGGCTTGACCTCGGTTTGAGAGTCTTGGATATTCGATATTTCGGGCTTGACCTCGGTTTGAGAGTCTTGGATATTCGATATTTCGGGCTTGACCTCGGTTTGAGTAATTTCCATTGTAGATTCGACTAGGCTAACTGCTTGGGGCGTTGATTTTGCCTTTGCCAAATCTTTTGAAACTTTCTTGCCCCTACCTTGTCCATAACAAACTATATATGACGCTACAATACTTAGGGCTATTCCCACGTAAGCAAGTACGCTTATAGTCTCGCCTAAGAAAACTACGCTACCTATTAGAGGTATAAAAAAGGCAAGCGCCATAATAAAGTTAACAAAGGCAATATTGCCGACTTTTAACGCTTTGTTGTAGCAAAGAATCATTACGCAAAATATTGCTCCGCTACCTAAACCATACAGAATAGAAACAATATCAAAAGTTTCGGTTAAAGCGAGTAGCCCCGCAACAATTACGCCTACTGCAAAATTTATAGAATTAAAAAGATAGTCGTTACTTTTGCCATAGGGCAAACCCTTAACGCCGTATATTTTGTAGCCGACGCCTTGACCAAATAAAATTACAGATGTAACTATCGCATATAATAAGCTCATATTCTACCGCCTAGTTTAAAATAAGGTTGTTGTGATTGAATTTGTTAAAATATTAAAATTTTCTTTATTTACGGTCTTTACCGTTTAATTCGCTAGCTCGTCTTATGCCATTAATTACCATATCAACGGCAACCGTGTTATGTCCGCCCTCGGGTATTATTATATCGGCGTTACGCTTGCTAGGATAAACAAATCTATCGTGCATAGGTTTAACCGTAGTTATCCATTGTTCGATTACCGACTGCATACTTCTGCCACGCTCGTTTACATCTCGGCTTAGTCTGCGAATAAATCTTATATCGTCGTCGGTTTCTACATAAATTTTTATATCAAGTAAATCACAAAGCGCCTTGCTTTCAAATATCAATATGCCTTCTACTATTATAATGTCGGCGCTGTCGAGTTTCTTCCACTCGGTTTTGCGTAGATGCGTAGAAAAGTCGTAAGTCGGGTGCATTATTGACTCGCCACGCTTTAACTTTTCTAGATGTTCAATCATTAAATCAGTGTCAAGCGAATTGGGGTGGTCGTAATTTTGTTTGGCTCTAACTTCAAAAGGCATAGACTGGTTGTCTTTATAGTAAAAGTCGTGCGACAATACTGCGCTTCCGCCTTCAAAGGCTTTAATTAATTTTTTAGCTATTGTAGTTTTACCGCTACCAGTACCGCCGGCTATACCAATCGTAAGTTTTTTCATTTTTCCCCCTAAAATATACGTATAGTGTATATAAATACGCATTAGATTAATATACTTTTTAATGATATTATTATTTAACATATTTGTCAAGATGTTTGCAAGCTAACTTTACATACTTTTGGTTGACTATTAATCTTAATTATTAAAAGATTAGGTGAAATTTGACCAATTCGGCAAAAAGACACTTGACAAAGCTCGTAGTATCACTTACAATTCAAGCGAAATATATGTTAAGGAGAACTAAAATGAAAAAATTAATAAGCATCTTACTAGTAACTGTTATGTTAGTTAGCGGGCTTTCAATTTTCTCTGCTTGCGGAGAAGCCGAAAAAGACTTTAAGATGATGAAAGTAGACACAAACCCAAGCGTAGAATTTATGCTAGATTCTAAAAACAAAGTTGTTAGCGTAACCGGGCTAAACAATGATGGCGAAATTATCGTAGTTGGCGAAGCCTTTATAGGTAAGACCGCAGAAGAAGCTATTCAACTATATATGTCAATCGCTACTGACACAGGTTATATTGTAAAGGGTAATGTTGAAGCTTCGTCAAATAAAGTAACCGTAACTATTAACGGCGTCGGCGCAGAAGAATTATACAATAAGATTAATGCAAAAGTTACTAAGTTTTTTGCCGACAACAATATTAAGGGCGCAATCGAACAATCGGTAGCTTACACCAAAGAACAACTTGCCGTTATGGCTCAACAAATCGACCAAACAATCACAGAAGCTAAGGCTAACGCTATGACGCTAGAAGAACTACTTGCCTTAATCGCAACTTCTCGCAAAGAAACAGCCGAATTAATTAGTCAAGCTATGCGTGACGCTTACTACACAGCCAAAAATTACGAAGTAAGTTTTTCTCAAAAGCAACAAACTAAGGAACTAATCAATGGTCTTGGCAATGCTTATACGGTCGTAGTTGAAAATTATTCTAAGTTATTAGACAGCTACCAAAAAGGTATTGAGCAAATTGAAAAAGCAAAATATGATTATTTTGTAAACCCCGAATCAGATTATCAAAAAGCAATCTATTCTTTAATTGAAAAGAAAGCCGACCTAATCGCTCAAAAGAACGTTGTCGCTCAACTTGAAGAAGGTCTTGCAAAAGAAATAGCTAAGGGCGAATTAATGGTTAAAGAAAAGGCGTATGACTTTGCAAAACAAACTCTTGAAGGCATTTTAACAGTCATCAACGCTACATTTGACGGCGTAATAGCTACGCTTAAATCAATCGAAACACAATTAGTAGCCTTTGAAAAGACTTTCCCAGCTGAAATTACCGCAGAGTTAACCGCAAAGACAGCTGAAATTGAAAAAGCAATTAATAACACAAAAACCCACTTCTTTGATAAATTTGAAACTGAGTTTACCAAACAAATTACAGCTATTGAAACCAGACTTGCTGAGATTAAAGCCACTATGATAGCAAACAACAAAGCAAAATAATCTAGCAAAATTAAACAAATAATTATAAAATAGGCTTGTTACATTTTAGTAACAAGCCTATTTTTATATTAAAATTAATCTTAACTTGGTCTTTATGAGAGATATATTAAATCTAACTTAGTCTTTATGAAGTTCAGCTCTAATTCTTCTTACTCCGCTACTACTAGATTGTTCCTTAACAATTATAAATTTACCTAGTTCGCCGGTATTGCTTGCGTGCGGACCGCCACAAATCTCTTTGCTAAAATCACCCATAGAATAGACCTTGACTATTTCGCCGTATCTGTCGCCAAACGTGCCGATTGCTCCGCTTTCACGTGCTTGTTCGATAGGCATTTCTTGACAAGTAATAGGTAGATGTCTATTGATTGCGTCGTTTACCATATCTTGCACTTGGGCAATTTCTTGTTCGGTTAGCGGACGGTCAAAAGAGAAGTCAAATCTAAGTCTTTCGGGAGTGATGTTGCTACCACGCTGTTTGATGTCGCTTTTAAGAATTGTCCTAAGCGATTTAAGCATTAGATGGGTTGCCGTGTGTAGGTTGGTAGTCATTTCGCTGTTGTCGGCTAACCCTCCCTTAAAAACTTGCGACGAAGTAGCGTTGCTGACTTGTTGGTGCTTAGCAAACTTTTCTTCAAAGCCGACAATATCCACTGTCATATTTTTCTCTTTGGCAAGTTCGACTGTCATTTCGATAGGGAAACCAAAAGTGTCGTAAAGTTTAAAAGCGATACCTCCGCCGATTACTCCGTCCTTGACATATTGAATAACTTTGTTAAATTCCTTCTCGCCTAAAACTAGCGTTTTGCTAAATTTTTCTTCTTCACGCGCAAGTTCGTCGATTACTCTTGATTTATTTTCTTCAAGTTCGGCGTAGATATCCTTATACTGTTCGACATATAATTTAGCTAGTTCGTTTAGGGCGATTGCCTCCATTTGTAGACTATTTGCGTACCGTACAGCACGTCTAATTAGACGCCTTAGGACATAACCCTTGTCGACATTACTCGGCGTCACGCCTATCTGGTCGCCTAGAATGAAGGTTGCGGTTCGTATATGGTCGGCAACAATACGCATAGCCCGTGTAATTTCAGGTGTTTCTCCGTATTTTTTGTTGGAAAATTTCTCGATTAATTGTATGGCGGGAGTAAATCCGTCTATCTCATAAACCGACTTAAAACCGTTGAGAACGCATACTGTTCTTTCTAGTCCCATACCGGTATCTACGTTGCATTGAGGCAATGGCTCGTACTTACCCTCGTCAGTTTTGTTATATTGCATAAAAACGTTATTCCAAATTTCTAAGTACTTACCGCAGTCGCACGCAGGCGAACAATCGTCGCAACATTTTGGTTTGCCGGTGTCAAAAAATATCTCGGTGTCTGGTCCGCAAGGTCCGCTTACGCCGGCTATCCACCAGTTGTTCTTTTTGGGAAGAAAGAAAATTTTGCTTTGGTCTATACCGCATTGACGCCAAATAGATGCGCTTAGTTCGTCTCTTGGACAGTCGTCGTCGCCGGCAAATACCGATACGGCAAGTTTTTCTTTGTCAATATTTAAATATTTACTTGAAGTTAAAAACTCATAACTATAATTTATGGCATCTTGCTTAAAATAGTCCCCTAGCGACCAGTTACCTAACATCTCAAAAAAAGTTAAATGTCCCGCATCGCCAACTTCGTCAATATCGCCGGTGCGCACACATTTTTGCACGTCGGCTAAGCGTTTGCCCGAAGGGTGAGTTTGCCCCATTAAATAAGGTATAAGCGGGTGCATACCAGCGGTGGTAAATAATACCGTAGGGTCGTTGTCGGGTATTAAACTAGCGCTATTTATAATGCTATGACCTTTGCTCTTAAAGAAGTCTAAAAATGCTTTTCTAAGTTGATTTGATGTATATTTCATATTTTTTACTCAAAAAGACCGATATTGTTCGGTCTTTTTGTCCTACTATTTTATTTTTATTAAATTTATCTTTCTATTAGTTTAACTTCTAGTTCTTTCTTGCTCATTCTAAAACACAGCGACAATAACCAAACAATGCCCAAATATGCAGGCGCAGTATAGAACGGGTAAGACATAATAACAGTTCCAAAACTGCTTACATTCATACTTGTAAACCAGTTAAAGATACCTTGCAAGAAACCGATGTTGATTTGCGAACTAAATTGTACTATGGTAATAAATGCAACTAAAAGTCCAACTATAATTGCCAGTATTAGTACAAATGTCTTGGGCTTGACAGCTAAATTGCCCTTTACTATTTTGACAATGCCGACTATTAACTCTACGACTGCAAATATTAGCATAATCGCAAATACCGCAAGCACGATATAGTCAAATGGCGAAAATGTAGTAAATATTGTAGAAATATTTTTAATAAGCAAAACAATCAGTGAAAATCCGCTCGTTGCGACGCCGTCGACTACCATAAAGGGGAATGATTGCCACATTGGTAAAGCCATAAACGAAGGCATAAGCATAAAATATAACCACGCAAGCGCAAGTAGCGTTGTGATAACTCCGCTAAATCTTGCTTTTGGCGATGCTTTGCTAACGGCTTTTGCTTTCTTTTCGCTCTTTGCTATAAGTCCGGCTTTGACCGAAGGGTCTGTTGGCTTGACCATACCGACTGAGGCGAACATAAATCCGCATTTATTGCATATTGAAGCGTTAGCGTCAACGCTGGTATTGCAACGTGGGCAAGGTTTAGTAATACTACCGCCTACTAGTTTATTGCCACAAGTCTTGCAATAGCTAGCCCTACCGCTATTGATTGTATTACACTTGTTGCATACAATCGGCGTATCCGGCGATTTTAACTGAGAACCACATTGAAAACAAAACTTTGAAACCAACGGGTTAGGTGTTCCGCAACGTGGACACGTATTAAAGTTGTTAAGGTTGCTCATAATTTCCTCCCTTTACTTTTGCTTATCGATAAGTTTTTTACCGCATTTGGTACAAAACAAACTGCCTAAATCATTGAGATAGTTACATTCGCATCTAACGCCGACTTCGGCGCTATTTGCAGTCTTTTTGGAAAAAGAATATTGACAATTAGTGCAAAATTCTGCGTCATAAGTGTTCTCCGCTCCGCAGATAAAACAATACTTCTTGCGAGTTTGAGCTATTAGCTTAGTGGCGCATTTATAACAATATTTAGTGTCTATGTCGTTAAGCGACCCACATTCGGGGCAAACCTTAGACTTCTTGTTGCTACTTGATTGAAGAACTAATTGTTTAATGTCGTCTTCCTTATCGTTTGACTTGTAATTTACCATAAATTCGTCAAAATCAACGTTATCTAGGGCTGTAAAACAGTAACTGCAAAACTCGGCTGACATTTGATTCGGGCGTTTGCAATGAGGACAAATTTTTCTCTTTACAAGTTTGCCTTGACTGAGGCTGTCTACCGCCTTACCGCAACGAGTGCAGTAAACATTAGAAAGCGTCAATGGTTGGTTACAATGAGGGCAAACAATTTGGTCTTCAAAGTTAGCTATTTCGGCGTCCTTTTTTGTGTCGATTGCGTTTGTGTTAGGCGAAATTACAGAAGGCGTTACTTGACCTATGGCTGTAACTATATTTGTATTAACTTTGCCACGAAGAGCGCCTAAATCTACGTTGGACGGCTTAGCGTCTACGCTTGCAGGCTTATCTTCTAGCGGTCTTAACTTTGCGCCACATTGGGTGCAATAATCGAAGCTGTCGCTAACCATCTCTTTGCAAACTGGGCACATAATTTGGTTTGTTAGGTCAAAGTCCTTATTGCCACAATTAGCGCAGAAAAGAGAATCATTAGTATTAAGCTCGCCACAATTAAGACATTTTTTCATATTTTTCCCTTTTGTTAACTGTAATATTATATATTATAACTTTCTTTGCACATAATGTCAACATCATTTGTTAAAATTATCTTTGAGCGGAACAATTTCGTTAAAGATTAATTTATCCTTGCAGGCGTCTTTATCTAAACAATAATATCCGTTTCTAATAAACTGATATGACTGCCCTACCTTAGAATTTTTCAAAGAATTTTCTACTAAAATTTCATTTTCGGTAAGCGAATTATCGCTAAGCCTTTCAAGTAGAGGTAATTCCTCGCTACCCTCTCTAAGAAGTTTTCCAAAGTGTCTAACCGTTGCGGTTAAGCAATTTGTAGCGTCTACCCATTGAATAACGCCTTTTACTTTAACTCCGCTAGTATCTTGACCGCTCTTGCTATTTGGCACTTTTGAACAAATAACTTCGATAACGTTGCCTTCTTTATCTAATTTATAGCTGTCGCAATGGATAATGTAAGCGCCTTTAAGCCTTACGTAACCATCGGGTTTAAGCCTGTAATATTTTGGCGGAGGAACAAGGGCAAAATCTGCGCCGTCAATATATATTTGACTGCCAAAGCTTACTTTGCGGTAAGTTTGAACTTGCTCGTTAGGATTGTTCTCAATATCAAGCAACTCGTCTTGGCAATCAATGATTGTAACTTTTACTGGATTTGCAACCGCCATAACTCTGTCGCAAGACGTATTGAGATGTTCTCTTACGCAACTTTCTAAGTAGCCCCACTCGACTTCGCTATTTGCCTTGCTTACGCCGATACGATTGCAAAAGTCTTTAATGGCTTGACTTGGAAAACCTTTTCTTCTTATTCCGCATAATGTGGGTAGTCTTGGATCGTCCCAACCCATAACTTTTTTGTTGTCGACAAGCGCTTTTAAAAACCGCTTTGACATAATTGTATCGGTTAGGTTAAGCCTTGCAAACTCAATTTGTTGAGGAATAGATTTAAAGTATTTGTGAGTACAATTCTCGATTACCCAGTTATACAGCGGTCTATGGTCTTCAAATTCCAGCGTGCATAACGAGTGTGTCGTGCCTTCGACTGCGTCTTCTATTGGATGGGCAAAGTCGTACATTGGATAGATGCACCATTTATCGCCTGTATTGTGGTGGGTTGCCCTTAAAATGCGGTAAATTATAGGGTCACGCATATTTAGGTTGGGCGACGCCATATCAATTTTTGCTCTAAGCGATTTTTCGCCGTCGGCAAATTTACCGTTCTTCATATCTATAAATAGTTGACGATTTTCTTCGACGCTACGACTGCGGAAAATGCTATTTTGCCCTGCCTCGGTTAAATTTCCCCTTGTTTGTTTTATTTGCTCGGCAGAGTAGTCGCAAACATAGGCAAGACCCTTGTCTATTAAATCAAGGGCAAGGGCATAGGTAATGTCAAAATAGCTAGAAGCAAATCTAATCTCCTTCCACTTAAAACCTAACCACGCTATATCTTCTTCTATTGACTTGACAAATTCTTCGCCTTCTTTGCTTGGATTAGTATCGTCATATCTTAGGTAGCAAGTACCGTTATATTTGTCCGCCATACCAAAATTTATACATAGCGACTTAGCGTGACCTATGTGTAGGTAACCGTTTGGCTCGGGCGGAAAACGTGTTTGAACTTGCTCGGTCTTTTTACTCTCTATATCGCTTTCAATGATTGCTTCGATGTAATTTGTTGACATAGTTTAAATATTCTCCAAAATTATTCTTACTTTTTATACTGTTTGTGTTTGTTAATTTAATTGTTAATAGTCTAGCCCGCCGTTAGAACCCTTTGTGTCTTGGTCGGGCTTATGTTGGACTTTTGCGTCGGTTGCGAGTTCGACTTGTTCGAGATTAACTTGAATAGGTTGATTGTCGTCTTGCTCGATAGGAGCGTCGTTTTCGTTAGGCAAGGCTACGTCTTCGCCTTGATAATCGGTTACTATTTCTTTGCTTGAACCGTCTAACTTTTGCTTTGCTTCGGCGTCGTCGTTGACAAATCGTACTATTTGCGGTAGCCACTTAACGTTAATTGTGCCTGTTGCTCCGTTACGATTCTTGGCTATATTTATTTCGGCGTCTTGTTCGCTATCGGTAGCTACGACTTCTTCGCCTTGTTTGCGATAAATAAATAGAACCATATCGGCGTCTTGTTCAATC
Source organism: Clostridia bacterium (assembly GCA_036654455.1). Lineage (NCBI taxonomy): Bacteria > Bacillati > Bacillota > Clostridia > Clostridia bacterium. The sequence goes on from JAVVRZ010000003.1 coordinate 100,993, forward strand.
GAGCCTGATTCTCTTAGGTCAGACAAGATTGGCTTCTTGCCTTCTTTATTCTCACGCTTGTCCGCTTCTCTTGACAGTTGCGACAAGGCAAGTACAGGAACTTCTAGGTCTTTTGCCATAATTTTGAGGTACCTAGATATTTCGCTAATTTCTCTTTGACGACTTTCGGCAGGTCTGCCTGCGTCCATAGTCATAAGTTGAAGATAGTCGATTATTACAAAGTCAAGCCCTTCTCTTGCCTTTAATCGCCTGCACTTTGCAAGTATTTGGCTAGGAGTAGTAACCGAGGAATCATCGACGAATATTTTTATCTTGTTAAGTAAGTCGCTTGCTTTATTAATTTTTGCCCAGTCAAACTCGTTAAGTCTACCTTTTAAGGCTTTTTCCATTGATACGCCCGAAAGCGAACAAAGCAATCTTTGAGCAATCTCGGTATTGGGCATTTCTAGCGAAAAGATAGCGACTTTTTTGCCTAAAAGACCGGCGTGTTCTGCCATATTCATAGCAAGGGAAGTTTTACCTATACCCGTACGGGCGGCAAGAATAATTAAATTACCTTTTTGAAACCCTCTTGTCTTAGAGTCAAGCCCGATTATACCGCTGGCAATACCATTTATTGCGCCTTTATCTCTATGCGCTTGGTCAAATTTGACTAAAACATCGCTAATTGTGTCGGCAATATTTATAATTGATTTATTTACTTTGCCACGACTAATATCGTAAATTTTTTGTTCGGCGGTTGCAGTAGAAGCCTCGTGGCTAGAAGAAACATAGGCGTCTTCGATTATGCCTGCGCAAGTGCGAATTAAATTACGCAAGATAAAACATCGTTCGACTATGGTCTTATATACCTTATAATTTGCCGAACTGGGCATACTATCGGTTAAAGTCAATAAATATTCTATTCCGCCAATTTGAGCAAGTTTGCCGTTGCGTTCTAGTTCGTCTGTAAGCGTTGCAAGCTCAATAGGATTATTTGACAAGTGTATTTGATACATTGCGTTAAATAAATCTTTATGCGACTGCAAGTAGAACCAGTCAATGGATATTTCGCCCATAACGTCGGTAGCTATTTCGTTGTCATTGATTAAACAACCTAGTAAGTTTTGCTCGGCTTCAACGCTATGAGGTAACGTTCTGCCTTTTGCTATTTGTCCTTCTATGTCGTTTTCTTTTTTTGCGATAGCTTTTGCCATTTTATTTTCTCCTAAGTAGGTTAATGATTATTATACAACATCTCAACTTATTTTACAAGAATTTTTCAACTTTAACTCAATTTAACTTGACAAACTATTTTACAGTTTATTAATTTATATTTTTTTATTCGGTTTAAATTAATTAAAAAAGCTATAAGATTTACTTATAGCCAAAAATGTTTACCTTGCACATTATTTAGTTTACATAGGCTAATTAGTAATTTGAAATTACTATTGCCGGCGCAACTCCCACGCTTGTTTCAATAACGTCGCAATAATTAGAAATAGCGCCCATATTGCCTACGTGCGAAACACGTTTGTCGCTGTCGGGGTCAGCCGAGCGTAGCCACCACCAACAAGTTCCATAGGTGTCTTGAACGGTTGAAATCCATAATCCGTTACATCTTGCAAAGTCGCTAGAAACTTTTGCCCTAACCTTGCCTACTTGCATAGCCGTAGAAAAACCATATTTTGTTTGAAGAACGTCTACTAAACTAAGTAAAAAGACTGCATCAAAAGTATTAGCTTGACAAATCGCATATTTGTTGTTTTCGCCTCTATACGCCGTCTTTTTGTTATCTAATTCGGTTAAACGTAATTTGTCCTGCTGGCTAGAATCAAATGCCTGACCATAAAAACTATTGTTAAGCCAATGTCTTAATGAGCTTTTTTCATAATTGTTAGGGTTTTGTCCTGTTTTTTGGTCGTCGCTATAACTTACGCAATCTATAACTTTGTCGGTAAGTAACATAATCGAACTGCCCTTAGAAAGAATTCGCCAATTAATAGGCTCGACTTTAAAATAGTAATCTTGCCCTTCAACAATTATTGTTCCGTCGCTAAACTTATATTGCTTGTCTTTATCATATAATTTTGCCGTACGCTTAGCATATTTGAAGCCGTCGCTACCTAAAAAATATCCGTCTTCGCCGGCAGTTTGCTCAACTGTGACATTATCGGCTTTTATTGCTTGCGGATACAGCCCAAACTCCATATATTCGCCCTTAGTGACAATGTCTTCTCCGTCTACTCCGCAAGCGCTGACAAAAACAGTGAGCGATAAAATTATAACTAGAAGTACGCTGGTAATTAATCTTGATTTTTTCATTTGATAACCTCCGCTACTTATAATTCTACCACAAATAACACGAGGTTGAACAATCTTTTTTAAAAATTTACATTTTAAATTTTATTTTTTAAAAATATAGGTTTAGACATATTTAGTTTGTTAATTGATATAATTACTGATTTATTCGTTTGGTATTGGTTCGATTTGATTTGGCAAAATATTTTTAGGTATATTTAGCGGTCGTTTTTGCGTCCCAACTACCACTATTCGGTCGCAACCTCTATATTTATCTTTTGATAAAAATTTTATTTTCTCCAACTTATCATTTTTAAAATAGTGTAATTCGCCTATTGAAGTAACCGCATCGCTACCGTAAGACAAAATATACCGCTCGTCGTCGTATTTAACTTTATCTAAATATTTGCCCTCTCTATCTATAATTACGCTTTCTTTACAGCTTTCTTTTTGAAAAATTTTGCTAACTCGCTTAATCTCGTAATCGAGCTTCTCGCCAAAAATTTTTATAGTAGCCTTTTTATCGCTTACGCAAGCGTAGATATAAATATCGCTTGACGTATTGTTGACAAATACTAAATTAGACGTAGAACTTACCATACAATCAAAACTTGGGGCGACATAGCTACTTGTTAAAGAGTGTGGCGAACGCTTGTTTACAGTAATATCGGCAAGCAAAAGAGCGTTATAAAGCGTGGTTGAGGCTTGACAGACTCCTCCGCCTACGCCATCGACATATTTGCCGTCGACGATTATTTTAGCCATCTTATAGCCGTTTCTTTGGGTGCGTTCTCCAACTATGTCGTTAAAAGAAATTGTCTTATTTTTAGGTATAATCAAACCGTTAAAGTTTGACAAGGCTCTGGCGATATTGTCGCTTCTCGCTTGTCCGCTACTATAAAAAGTCGTGCTAAATTGACCCCTTAAAGTGGTGGCGTTTAACATATCTTGATATGTTTTTTCGGCGACAATATTTATAGTTGGAAGGTATAAAGTTAAAGAATTGTCTAAATTTTCAATTAAATTTTGGAAAAAGGCTGTCTTATCTACTTTAATTCCGTCTTTATCCTTAGTATAATTGAAATTACCTTGCCTAGTAAAAGAAGCGGTTGCGTTTGTTGGCGCAAAGTTGACTTCTTTTTCTATCGAAGAAACAAATTCCCTTATACTTGGCAAAACATAGCATACTGCTTGTTCGCAGGTGTAGCCTTGATTGATTAACTCGGTAATTATTTTACGTTTAGTCTTAACCGAACTATAAATTTGAGCGTTTTTAATTCTAAATTCGCTTAAAGAAGTTAAGTGTTGGTTAAGACTATATTTCCACGTTTTATCATTATAAATTACCTTTACGGCTACATTCCACGTCATTTCCGCATTTGCAAAATTTGGCAAAAAAATACTCACAAAACAAATTGTGAGCATAAGAATAATTACGATTTTTTTTGTAAATTCTTTCATCTATACTTCCTTAATATTTAGCACCTTTCTTGTCAATTTATTGGGGGTAAATACTCCGTCCCCACCGTGAGTGCTATCGTGATAATCGCTACCGCCAGTTACAATTAATTTGTATTTGTCGGCAAGCGAACGGTAAAACTTACGCTCAAAATCAGTATGCGCATAATAATCGGCTTCAATACCTTGCAAACCAAAACCTTTAAGATTGGCTACAAGTTCGGCTACTACGTGTTGGGCTAATTTGAGATTTTTGGGGTGGGCAAGAACAGGCGAACCGCCGTATCTTGTGGCTAACTCAATCGCTTCTCTTGGAGTAAGCCTTTTTGACCTAACATAAGCCTTTTTGCCAAAGCCTAAATATTCGTCAAAAACGGCGTTGCGAGTTGGACTTACGCCTTGTTTTACCATCTCGTCGGCTATGTCGGGTCTACCGATAGTCTTATTAGACGTTTGAGAATATATTTCGTCCATATCTATGTTAATACCAAAAGTAGCAAGCTTTTCAGCTATACAGTAATTGCGAACTTTGCGTAAATCTTGCAATTCTTCAAGTTCACGAGCAAGACAAGGGTTAGCGTAGTCAATATTGTACGCTAAAATATGAATTTCAATTTCCTCGTAACTAGATATTTCAATTCCGCTTAAAACTTGTACGCCCAACATTTCTCCGCAATTAATAGCTTGGCTAACTCCGCTAATTGTGTCGTGGTCGGTAAGCGAGATACAGTCGATATTTCGGTCTTTGGCTCTTCTTACTAATTTTTCGGGCGTTAATTTTCCGTCCGAATAGACGGAGTGAAGATGTAAATCACATATCATAGCTAGATTATATCATAAAAAATCGTCAAGTCAATATATAATACAAAATCACTTGCCCAAACGCTTATAAAATTATATAATAATGACGATATTAAATAAATTAGGAGGAAATACTATGCCAAATTACACACACGAAGTTGAAAATATGACTTGCGTGACAAAGGGTTGCGACCACGGCGCCGCACCTATTCCACAAGAGGGCGGGTGGACACAAGTCAAGGAGATTAGCCAAATTTCTGGTCTTACACACGGTGTTGGCAGATGCGCCCCTCAACAAGGCGCTTGCAAACTTACGCTTAATATTAAAAAAGGCATAATTGAAGAAGCCTTAATCGAAACGTTGGGTTGTTCCGGAATGACTCACTCCGCAGCTATGGCAGGAGAAATTCTACCCGGAAAAACTATTCTTGAAGCCTTAAATACCGACCTTGTTTGCGACGCTATCAACGTAGCTATGAGAGAATTGTTCTTGCAAATTGTTTATGGTCGTTCGCAATCGGCTTTTTCGGACGCAGGGCTACCTATTGGCGCAGGACTAGAAGACTTAGGCAAAGGACAACGTAGTCAAATAGCCACAATTTATTCTACAAAAGCAAAAGGCGTAAGATATCTAGAAATGACCGAAGGCTACATTACTAAGTTAGCGCTTGACGCAAACGGCGAGATTATCGGGTACGAGGACGTAAGTCTTGGCAAAATGATGGATTACGTGCAAAAAGGTATGTCGGGTACAGACGCATTGGCAAAGGCTACAAGCACATACGGAAGATTTGATGAAGCTGTAAAAGTCATCAATCCACGCAAGGAGTAGAAAAATGATTACATTTGAAAGTTATAATCGTAGAATAGACCATATAAACGAAGTTTTAGCTCAATATGGCATTAAAGACCTTCAACAGGCAAAAGATATTTGCGTAAATAAAGGTATAAATTGCGAAGAAATAATTAAGTCAATTCAACCTATCGCCTTTGATAACGCAGTTTGGGCTTATACGGTAGGTTGCGCTATTGCAATTAATTCTAAATGTATAACCGCCGCCGACGCTGCGCAAGCAATAGGCGTAGGGCTACAAGCATTCTGCATTAAGGGTAGCGTTGCCGACCACCGCAAGGTGGGACTAGGTCACGGCAATCTTGGCGCTATGCTTCTTAGCGAAAACGTTTCTTGTTTTGCCTTCCTTGCAGGACACGAGAGTTTTGCCGCAGCCGAAGGCGCTATTGGCATTGCAAAAACAGCAAACAAAGTGCGCAAGACCCCTCTACAAGTTATTCTTAACGGTTTGGGCAAAGACGCAGCTTACATTATTAGTCGTATTAATGGCTTTACCTATGTTCAAACATATTTTGACCACGAAGAGGAAAAACTACAAATAATTAAATCAATACCGTTTAGCAAGGGCGAAAGAGCTAATATTCGTTGTTACGGAGCAGACGACGTAAACGAAGGCGTAGCTATTATGCAACACGAACACGTTGACGTTTCTATTACGGGCAACAGCACAAACCCCACTCGTTTCCAACACCCGGTAGCAGGTATTTACAAAAAATGGACGGTTGAAAACAACATTAAATACTTCTCGGTTGCAAGCGGTGGTGGCACAGGCAGAACGCTTCACCCCGACAATATGGCGGCAGGTCCTGCTAGCTATGGTATGACCGACACTATGGGCAGAATGCACAGCGATGCGCAATTTGCAGGTAGTTCGAGCGTGCCTGCCCACGTAGAAATGATGGGACTTATTGGTATGGGCAACAATCCTATGGTCGGCGCAACAGTCGCTTGCGCAGTAGCGGTAGCGGTAGCCCAAAAGTAACAAAAACGCCCCCCCCTAGAACAATTTTGTATGTATTAGGCGTTTGCTCGGCTATGAGCAAACGCCTAATTTTAGCTTATGATATCTCAGCCACACAATAGTTATATATTTTAGTATTTTAACTCATTAAGGGAGAACAAAAATGTTCTCCCTTAATTATTAAATTATTGATTAAAATAGTTATTTGAAATTTATGTTAAATTGTTGATTTAATTGACATCGTTTAATATTCGTCTTGATGGAAATAGTCGATATATTTATTGACGTCAAAAAGATTGAAAGGAAAGTCTTCGGGCGGATAGCATACAAACACCATACGTTTATTTGTAACAGGGTGCGTTAGCACAAGCTGATAAGCAAATAAAGCAAGGTTACCTTTGCCAAACCTATCTCCGCCATAACGAACGTCGCCAAACACCGCATTGCCCTGAGAAGCAAATTGAACTCTTATTTGGTGGCTTCTACCCGTTTCGAGTACGACGTCAACCAAGCTAAGATTTTCGGCATAATCAAGAACTTTATAATCTAGCGTGGCTTTCTTTGCCCCCGCAGTACCGACGTTAGAAACGTAAACGGTGTTAGTTAGAGCGTTCTTTTTAAGGTAAGAGGTTAGTGTGCCTTGTGGAATATGCAATTCGCCACAAAGTACGGTTAAGTAACGCTTTTCAATTTCGTGAGTGACAAAAGTAGCGCTAAGTCTTGCGGCGGCTTTACTTGTGCGGGCAAATACCATAATTCCGCCTGTTGGACGGTCAAGTCTATGCACAAGCCCTAAGTAGGCTTCGCCCTCTTTATTATATTTTTGTTTGATATAGCCTTTAAGTAAGGTGAGTAGGTCTAAATCGCCAGATTTGTCTTCTTGGGTAGGTATATTTTGAGGTTTGACCACAACAAGAATATGGTTATCTTCGTAAAGTATTGGAACGTCGTCAATAGTAAATTCTTTCATTATTACACCCCTACAAATAATCCCGACGCTCCGCAAGGAAGGTTGATGCCCTCTTGCGTAGGTAAACCTACCTCGTACGCCGTAATATTGCCTTTATATTTTTGTAAATTTAGTTTCAAAATGTTTTCAAGCACCATAGGTTGAAGCCCTGTCGTATAGGAATTAATCAAAACAAATAGAGGCTTGTCGCTTAAAACTTGACAACACAAATTGACAAAGTCATATAAATTGTCTTCAAGCTTCCATATTTCGCCATTTGCGCCCCTGCCGTAGCTAGGCGGGTCCATAATAATAGCGTCGTATTTAACTCCTCTATTTATTTCTCGTTTAACAAATTTTGCGCAATCATCTACAATATATCTTATAGGCATATTGGATAATTTATTGAGCGCAACATTCTCTTTTGCACGTTCAACCATATTTTTTGCGCTATCTACGTGGCAAACGTTAGCTCCTGCGTAACTACACGCAACTGTCGCTGCGCCCGTATAGGCAAACAAATTAAGCACGTTGATTTTACGGTTGGCATTTTTGATTAAGTCAATCATAATTTGCCAATTTACAGCTTGTTCGGGGAACAATCCGGTATGTTTAAAGCCCATAGGTTTAACTATAAATTTTAAATTTTTCCACCCTACCGTCCATTTATCAGGCATAGGTTTAAGATATTCCCATTCGCCTCCGCCGGTTGAACTTCGGTGGTATATTGCGTGCGGACTTATCGAAACACCGCAATTCTTCCAAATAACTTGTGGGTCGGGGCGTGACAAAATAATGTCGCCCCATTTTTCAACTTTTTGCCCTTCGCCGGTTGTAAGCACTAAATAATCTTTCCAATCTTGCGCTATCACTTTATCACCACTAAGGATACTTTAACGTTGTGTCCGTTGATATCCAATTCTTTAATTTGTCCGTCGTTTATGCCAATAGCGTCGGCAAGCGTTTCCTTTTTAAGAATTTCGGCCTTTGCGTTTGCAATTTCGACCACTTCTTTGTCGCCCGAAAGGCTGATGCCAATATGGTCGGTTACTACAAAACCGCATTCTTTGCGCATAGTTTGTATTTTTGAAATAAGTTCTCTTAGCAGTCCTTCTTCGACAAGCTCTTTACTTAGCGTCGTATCAAGAGCGACGGTAATATCTCTAATATTTGCAGTTGCGTAACCGACTTTACTAAGAGTTGTAATAAGTAGGTCGTCGGCGGTAAACTCAACTTGCTGTCCTTGAAGGGTTACGACATAGGTCTTACCGCTTCTTACCGTATCAACAACATCTATTGCGTTACAAGTGGTTAAAAATTGTCTAATACTACCTAGAAGTTTGCCATATTTTGGTCCAAGCGTCTTTAATTGCGGTTTAAGCTCGTAAGAAATAAATTGTTCGCCCCCTTCGGCTGTCAAAATTTCTTTAACGTTAAGTTCTTCGCTAATAATGTCTTGCAAAAATTTGTCTATTTTATAGTCGCTTACAATATACATTTTGCTTAAAGGTTGACGATTCTTTATATTGCTTGCGTTTCTACAATTTCGCCCGAGAGCTACTATATCTCTAACAATATCCATACCTTTTTCAAGAGATTTATCAATATATTTTTCTTCTACTGCGGGAAAGTCGCATAGATGCACTGATTTAGGCGCATCGGCAAAAAATTCGGGTACTAGATTTAAGTACATTTCTTCGGTAATAAAGGGTACAAATGGCGCTGAAACCTTGCACAGCGTTACAAGAACTTTATGCAAAACTACGTAAGCCGACTGTTTATCCTCTGTCCAACTACTGCCCCAGTATCTTTCTCTACAACGACGAACATACCAGTTAGATAGCAAATCGCTAAATTCCTCAATCGCCCTTGCCGAGTCGGTTATTTGATAATGTTCGAGTCCTTCGTCAACAACTCTAACTAGCGAATTAACTTTGCTAAGTATCCACTTGTCCATTGCTGAAAGTTTACAATTTTCTATATTATATTTGCTAGGATTAAATTTATCTATATCGGCATACAAAACAAAGAAAGCGTAAGTGTTCCAAAATGTGCCTAAAAATTTTCTTTGCGCTTCGCTTACCGCTTCGTCATAGAAGCGACTAGGCAAATAGGGTTGCGAAGCCGTATAGAAATACCACCTTACGGCGTCTGTGCCTTGTTTTTCTAGCGGTACCCAAGGGTCGACAACGTTGCCCTTGTGTTTGCTCATTTTTACGCCGTCTTTGTCGCCAACAAGCCCAAGTACGACGCAATTTTTAAAACTAGCCTTGCCGAACAATAAAGTCGATACGGCAAGTAGAGTATAAAACCACCCTCTTGTCTGGTCGATTGCCTCGCTTATGAAGTCGGCTGGAAAGTTCTTTTCAAAAAGTTCGACATTTTCGAAGGGATAATGGAACTGCGCATAAGGCATAGAACCGCTGTCAAACCAACAGTCCGCAACTTCGGGCGTTCTTACATAATTTCCGCCACAATCGCATTTCCAAGTAACTTTATCTATATAGGGACGGTGAAGTTCGACTTGTCCGCAGTGTGACAATTCGTCAAGCTCTTTCCTACTGCCAACAATATGAGTTTTACCGCATTTGTCGCATACCCAAATAGGCAACGGCGTACCCCAATATCTTTCCCTACTTACGCCCCAGTCTATAACGTTTTCAAGGAAGTTGCCCATTCTGCCTTCTTTTATGCTCTCGGGTAACCAATTAACCGAGTTGTTACTCTCAATAAGTTGCTTTTTAATATCGGTAACTTTGATAAACCAACTTTTGCGAGCGTAATAGATTAGCGGAGTATCGCAACGCCAGCAAAAAGGATAGCTGTGTTTGTATAGTAATTCTTTGTGGAGCAGTCCACGCTTACGTAAATCTGCAATTATAAGTTTGTCGGCGTCTTTGCAAAATATGTCGGCAAGACCAGTAGCTTCTTTAACAAATTTACCCCTTGTATCCACCATTTGTACTAGCGGAAGGTCATATTTCTTGCCCACTCGGGAGTCTTCTTCGCCAAAAGCCGGCGCAATATGCACAATACCCGTGCCGTCGGTAAGCGTTACATAACCGTCGCAAACAATGCGGTAAGCATTGACTTCTTTTTGATAAGCAAAAAGAGGAATATACTTCTTACCTTCAAGCTCTTTGCCTCGTTGTTCTTTGACAATTTCGCAATTTTCAAAGAAGTTTATAACTAAATCTCTTGCAAGAATGTAGTATTTATCGTCTTGCTTAATTGTTACGTATATCTCGTCGGGATTGACGCATAACGCAACGTTACTAGGCAAAGTCCAAGGAGTTGTAGTCCAAGCAAGGTAATAGGTGTTAGGTTGGTCAACGCTTAGAAACCTTGCAACTACCGAAGTTTCTTCAACGTCCTTGTAACCCTGCGCAACTTCGTGAGAAGATAGCGCCGTACCGCAACGAGGACAATAAGGCACAATTTTATGCCCCTTGTAAAGTAGTCCTTTTTTGTCAATTTCTTTAAAAGCCCACCACTCCGACTCAATATAGTTGTTGTCGTAAGTAATATAAGGATTTTTCATATCCGCCCAGTAGGCGACCCGTTGAGATAAATTTTCCCACTCGCCCTTATATTTCCATACGCTTTCTTTACATTTTTTTATAAAAGGCTCGATGCCAAATTTTTCAATATCTTGTTTGCCGTCAAGACCTAATTGTTTTTCAACTTCAAGCTCAACGGGCAGACCGTGTGTGTCCCAACCGGCTTTTCTTAGCACCGAGTAGCCTTTCATAACTCTATAACGAGGTATTAAGTCTTTAATAACCCTAGTCAAGACGTGACCTATGTGAGGCTTACCGTTAGCCGTTGGCGGTCCGTCGTAGAAGGCAAAACTCTTTTGCCCTGCGTTTCTTGCAAAAGATTGCTCGACAATGTTATTATCTTGCCAATATTTAAGCGTTTCCTTTTCCCTTTCTACAAAGTTAAGCGAACTATCAACTTTTTTGTACATCTTTTTTCTCCTTTAAAAGATTACTAATGCCGTATATTTCTTTTATTGATTAATTATTAATTTATTGTTATGAGGTTGTTTTGTTATAACTAGCTAAATCTATTTTGGTATAAATTAGTCGGTTTAAGACATTTTTTACAACAAAAAAACTCTGTTGGTTAGAAAAACTTGACACAACAAAGTTACCATTTCAAACCGTACAAATTTACATTTATACCGCCCACTTATAACGGGGTAGCAACCGTATTAGCTTACTACAACGCTTTTAAAGCTGTTGTTTGGGCTAATCTGCTGGTTAGGCGATAGCTTGTAAGGTCGCTTAGTCGGTATTTCACCACGCTTACCGCTCTCTAATACTAAGATACCAAATAGTCTTGTCCTAACTCTTGACGCATTTAAAAATATTATTTTAATTTTAATCAATTTTTGATAATTTGTAAAGCGAATAGACCTTAAAAATTGTATTTGTTTTACTTTTAAAAAGATTTGTAAGCATTACAACTGTTTATATGTATTAATTTTTAATATAAATATTTAATTTTCTACAAATATCTTATTTAATTTATCTAATTTTCATCTTATGTTTAAATAAAACTCTTGCGTTTATATAATTTATACTATATAATATCACTACTGTGCTAGGCGGGGAGCTAGTGGTGCCCTGTCACTCGCAATCCACTACAGCGAGGCCGAATGTCTTTGGACGGCTACAATGTGGGAAGTGTGGATTAAGCAAGGGGTGTTGATAACAAGGTCTTGTACAACAGGACGCTGTGAAATATGTCAGGACGGAAGTAGCAGCATTAAGCAGATTGTTTTGTGTGTTATAAGGAAACTTTGGAGTAATTACCTACTTAAATACCTGTTCGGCGTTGTCTAGTCAACCTAGATTGCACAGTATTTTTTTTACGCTTTTTTAATTAAATTATATAAATTTCTATATAAATAAGCTGTGTTTACTTTAACAATAATCTTTATGCCTATACGCAAATCAGGCAAATTGACTTTTTAGTGATATTGACTAATTAAATAATTTGTGCTATACTCAAAAATATTAAATATGCAAATTTATTCGTCTTGGAGGAAAAATATATGGATTATCAATCAGTAATTGCTAAACAAGCAGAGTTTTTCGCCTCAGGAGCAACTAAGAGTCTAGCGTTTAGACGTTCGTCTTTAATAAAGCTACGTGACCAGATTATATTAATGGAAGACAAAATTAAGTCTGCAATATATGCCGACTTATCCAAAGGTAGCAAAGACTGCTATATGACAGAAATGGGACTTGTGCTTGGCGAAATACGCTATATGCTCAAACATCTTAACAAATTAGCTCGCATTAAACGTGTTCCTACGCCACTAGCGCAATTTCCTGCAAAAAGTTATATTTATCCCCAACCTTATGGACAAGTTCTAATTATGAGTCCTTGGAACTACCCCTTTATGCTTACAATCGAACCGCTTGTGTCGGTAATTGCAAGCGGAAACACCGCAGTAATTAAGCCGAGCAATTATTCGGCAAATACTAGCGCATTGATTAAAGAATTGATAGAATCGATTTTTCCACCCGAATTTGTTGCGGTGACTACGGGCGGTAGAGAGGTAAATTCGGCGCTACTCGAACAAAAATGGGACTATATTTTCTTTACCGGCAGTAAATCCGTTGGCAAACTTGTAATGGAAAAAGCAAGCGTAAATTTAACCCCAGTAACGCTTGAACTTGGCGGAAAAAGTCCTTGCATAGTTGATAAAACGGCTAATATTGAGTTGACGGCAAGAAGAATAAGCTGGGGCAAATTTATTAATGCTGGTCAAACTTGCGTTGCGCCCGACTATATCTTAGTAGACAAGACAATTAAAGATAAGTTTATTGAACGCTGTAAATATTATATCGAACTTTTCTATGGTCAAAAGCCGATTGATAACCCTAACTTATGCAAAATTATTAACGATAAACATTATGAACGTTTGATTGGTCTAATAAATCCCCAAAAAGTAGTCTACGGCGGTTATGGCGAACCGACAAAACGTAAAATATGTCCCACTATAATGGACAATGTTTCTATTCAAGACGCAGTTATGCAGGAAGAAATTTTTGGCCCGATTATGCCGATTATTCCATTTGATAATATTGAAGAAATTTACAAAATAATAGAACAAAACACTCACCCGCTTGCGTTATATTTGTTCTCTTGCGATAAAAATACTCAAAAGCAAGTCCTTTCAAGGGTAGCGTTTGGCGGTGGCTGTATCAACGACACCATAGTTCACCTCTCAACCGACCACCTCGCCTTCGGCGGAGTTGGGCAAAGCGGTATGGGAAGTTATCACGGCAAAGCGGGTTTTGACTTGTTTACCCACTACAAGAGCATACTTAACAAGAAAAATTACCTAGATATTACTATTCGTTATCCAAATAAAGACAGTATGACAAAGGGCGAAAAGATAATTAAAAAATTACTTTAATATTTTTTAAGTAATTTTAACTAAGTAAAATTAAGTAAGCGTTTGTATAAATTAAAATAAAGACTTGTAACTAAGTCTTTATTTTTTTGTAAAAATTTAATATTTTTTTGTAAAATTAGGTTAATTTACCAACGCATAGAACTTAACTAATTTAGTCAAATTATCTAATTTTTAGCGTCGTTTCTTGAAATGACCTTAAAGCTATAATTTCTCAAAGCGTCAATCATAATGGCTTTAAGTTTATAGGCAAGTTGCTCTGGAAAAACGTTGCTAATATTACTTGTAAAACTAACTAATTTTGACAGTAATAAATCGTCAAAGGGTAATTTTGCGCTTGCCGTATAGCCCTTGTCTGTGCTTGTTACCGCCTCAATTCCTAGCCACTCTTCAACCTTAGTCTTAATAATAGCCTTAAAATCAAATGAAAACTCTATATCCGGCTCGATAGTAGGAGTATGCAACTGGCTTGCCTTAGAAATATCATATTCGATTGGTTTAAATTCGAGATTACTAATAGTCAATTCGGCGATGCGGGTAATCTTAAAAAATCTAAAATCTTGCCTAAGAAGACAAAAAGCATAAATGTACCACAAACCGCCTTTAAGAAGTAGGCAACAAGGCAAAATATCCCGTGTAGAAGTTTGCCCGACATTGTCGTGATAAACTATTGAACAAATTCTTCTTCTTATCACAGCGTCGGTTAAAGTGGCAAGCTTGTACTGCATTTGAGGACTTTGCGGTGTATCTACTACAAGTTGAGCGCTACCTAAAACATAACTAGAAACGTTTAACGACTCGGCAAGCGCATCGACTTTGTCTAGTACGGTTGTAGTTATATTGTCTTGAACGTCAAATGTGGTTATGGCTTGTTTAAGCCTGGCAAATTCTTGACTTGTAAAATAAGTATTGCTTAATTTATAGCTGGGTAGTATGCCTATCCCGCCGTGCTTGCCTTTGTTGCTAAATATGGGAACGCCCGCTTCGCACAAAGTATCTACATAACGATAAACGCTTCGAGTAGATATTTCATATTTTTGACCAAGTTGACTAGCTGTGACAAATTTTTTGTTAAGTAGCGTAAGTACAATTCCCACTAAAATACTGTTTTGCATATTTACCCCTTACTATTTAAAAAATTAAAATTATAAAATGTAATATGACATACAGTTGTCATATTAGCGATGTTATAATACAACTATAAAAGATAAAAGTCAATAGATATTTGCAAAAAATACATAGCTACATAGGCAAACGCATAAGATAAAACACTGTTAGGGAGAGAAAAATTATGAACTATGATTTGGATAAAATTGAAAAGAAACTAAATTCTAATATAATACCTGCAAGTTTGGCTAACTTTGATATAAATAAATATTTAAACGAACAAACTGAAAGGGCTAAACGTTTGCAAGAAAAAAGCCTAAGTTTAATTATTCTAAGACCTTTTTTCGACTCCAAAATTTGTCAAAAATTAAACCCGAATTCGTCAAACAACCAAACCGAGTATTTTCAAAATTCTCAAACCGCAAATAGCGTATTTTTAAGTCGCAAAAGCGATTTAACTAGTAGACAAAATTTTGTGTCAATAAAAAGAACAAATCTCATTGAAGAAATTTGTTCGTCTTGTAGTTTAGCAAAATAACATTTTTAAACCATATTTATTTTAAATAACTTTTTTCTAAAAATATTCGAGGTAAAATTTTTCAATATAATCTACATAAAAATAATTTATTTTAACAGATATTCGGCTATTTCAACAGTCGAATCAAAGCATATTCTCTTAGAAGCCGAACGCAAAACCGAATAGTTTTTTTCAATTCTAGTTAGGTAACTTTCAAGCGAAATTGGGTTGATATTTTCTTCGTTAAGCCTGAAACCGCAACCTGCCTTTACAAAATAGTCGGTATTAGCCTCTTGTTCACGCCTGCTTGCCTTGATAAGCGGGACTGATATAAATGGTATGCCTAGACACGCAAGCTCTGCAAGAGCGCTTGCCCCGCCCCTAGTGATAGCTATTCGGGCGCACTTATAGACTTCGGCTATGTTATCGCAATACTCTACAAATCTTATATGAGGTTGATTGATATAGTTATTTTTTCCCTTACCGCATATTACAAAACAATCGTAACTACGAGTTAAAACATCGCTACATTCAATAATTTTTTTATTTAAACTATTTGCTCCAAGACTACCGCCTAACACAAGAAGTATAGGTCTTTGACCGTTAAAGCCCGTTTCCATAATGCCACTTAGCCTTTCGCCTAAATAAATACTTTGCCTTATTATTGCTCCGCTTTTTATAACATTACATTTTCTCTTAGGTAATTTAATATTGTACGCCGTAAAAAAAGTACTGTATTTGTTAAGCGCAAGTTTGTGCGCAAGTCCTACGCTACTGTCGCTTTCGTGACCGATACACCTTATTTTTAACTTATTTGCCATAAGAACAACGGGTAGCCCCACATAACCGCCCTTGCTAAACACTTTGTCGGGTTTGATTTCTTGCAATATTTTTTTAACTTGACGCATAGCCTTTACAAATTTAAAAGGCAAAGCTAGGTTGGATAAAGCAAATTCTCTTTTAAATTTTGGCGGATTATAGCAATAAAATTTGACAAATTTAAATTTTTCAATTAGCCGTTGCTCTATGCCCGAACTGCCTATATAAAAAAGTTCGCATTTATCTTTAAGTTGTTCTATTAGAGCAATATTTGGGATAACGTGTCCTCCGCTACCACCGCCAGTTAATACTATACGCATATTCTACCTCGCTTACGGTTAATAAATATTTAAATTCTATAATTTAATTAATTTGCATAATTTATGTCTATTGCATAAACCAAAAAATTAAGTGCGTTTACAGCTTAGGGTTAAAATAGACAAGTTTGCACATTATTGACCTACAAATTTATCTCTTATGGTTAAACCTAAACAAAAATATGACCTTTTGAGCCACATAAAAACTAGACAAGTTTAACGATTTCTTTTTTTAGCCTAACTATAATCTTTTTTTCTAGCCTAGATATGTACGATTGAGAAATGCCAAGTAAGTCGGCAACTTCTTTTTGAGTTTTTTCTTCCTGACCAAATAAACCAAAGCGAAGCAAGACTATTTGTTGTTCTCTTGCGCCCAACTTTTTTATGCTAGAAAAGAGTAGCTGTTTCTCGACAGATTCTTCAATATCCTTAAAGACGGTGTCGCTATCTGTGCCTAAAATGTCGCAAAGTAACAGTTCGTTACCTTCGCCGTCAACGTTGAGCGGTTCATCGAGAGATACTTCAAGCTTGCGACGCACTACTTTGCGTAAATACATTAAAATTTCATTTTCAATACAACGTGAAGCGTAGGTTGCTAGTTTAATTTTTTTATCCATTTCAAAAGAATTTACAGCTTTAATAAGTCCTATTGTGCCAACCGAAACAAGGTCTTCTAGCTCTAAGCCGGTATTCTCAAATTTTTTGGCAAGGTAAACCACAAGTCTAAGGTTGTGTTCGATTAATTTGTCACGAGCAGTCGTGTCGCTAGCAACTACAAGTAGCAAGCTAGCTTCTTCTTCGGGCGACAACGGCTTAGGTAACGCCTCAGTACCGCAAATATAATTTACTAAATTATCAAGCTCGGCAATATGTAGGACTTTGCGTAAAAGTTCAAGTAGTTTCATAATTTCCTCCTAACAAGTTAAGTATTATATCGTGTTCGCTATTTCGCTTTGACAAGATTATATAGTTTTCTTGCTTATTTATTGTCGCAAGAACAGCGTAACTTGTCTTTTGCCCCGAAACGGTAGAATAAGTAATCTTTTCAAGTACCTTGTTTCCACAAGATATTTGCTCGGCTATTTGCTTGCCTATACTCTTACATAAATACTTGCAAAACACAAAGCAAACGGCTCTGCCTAAGTAAGTTAGACTATTTCCGCTATCTAAGAAAGCGTCTACGGAATAAGTCTTGCCAAAAACTACTAAACTTACGCTATACTTAAATTTCGCCTGATGTCTTGCTTTATTTATATAAGTAGTAACGCTATAAACTAGATAGGTAAATATCGCTATCGCTACTAAGTATATGCCGATAGGAATATTAGACGAATAGTTAAGCGTAGCCGAACCAAAGCTAAAATCTCCAACCGCATAGATTAAGGCTAGTAAAACTCCCCCTAAAACAAATGTGTATGCGAAAAATAGTAAAATAGAATATATTTTTAGCAATTTACTTCGTTTTAGAGTAAATAATAGACATAAGCTGACCCCAACTACGCTTTTTACCAAAAATAAAAGTATGCCGTTGAGTTTCAACAAGGGCAACGATAAAGCAAACGCAACGCCCAGCAACGAACACAGCGTTATATGCCAAACCCCTTTTTTAAGTTTTAGCGTCTTGTTGACACAATAAAAAAGTAGATAATCAAAAGCAAAATTGTCAATAATAGCATATTCAATATAAACTTCCATCGCAAATATAATTATAGATTAGTTTGTTATTAGCTTTTTTGCTACCTTTGTTACTTTTTTAACATTTATAGCGAAAACAAAGAGCCGTCCTAGGACGACTCTTCTTGTAAAAGCGTTATTAGTAGTACAGAGCATATTAATAATTTAACGCAAATACACATTTTAATTAGGCTGTTTTATTTGCTTTGAGTTTGATTAACTTTGTATTGCCTTTGCATAACTTTACCTTTGCTTAAATTTGTTCGTATATATTTTTTGCTATAAATATACGATTACTATGATTTCTAACTGGTTTTTAATTTCTATTGAGCGGGTTTGGTTAGAATAGTCCACGGACTTACATATTTGCCATCTTTTTTAACAGCAAGGTGTAAGTGAGCGCCGTCTGCTAGCTCTGAGCCGGCAGAATTAGATACCTCGCCGATTTTTTCGCCCTTAGCTACGGTTTGTCCTGCTACTACGCAAAGATTTTGCATTGAGGCATAGGTTGCTACGACGCCATCGCCGTGGTCTACGGTAACATAGTCGCCTAAGGCATAATTATTGCCAACTTCGGTAACCGTACCTCCCCTCATAGCCGTTACTGCCGTTCCGCTTGTGGCTAAAAAGTCAGTAGCTCGGTGAGATTGCCAACGTTTAAGGGTACTACTAAATACAAACAAGTTGTCGGTGTCGTTAGTATAGTCCATACCGATTGTAAAATTGGATACCGGCAATTCGAACTTTGCCGAAGTAATGTCGCCGTCCCCGCCTGTTGGAACATCATCGCTAGGGTCTGTGGTTGGCTTGTCGTCGTCGGGGTCGTCGGTAGTGTCGGTGGGCTTGTTGCCGTCTACCGGTAGAGTTGGCTCGTTAGCGTTGACGCTTGCTACAATTACTATTGTAACTATGGCAAGTAAGCAAATTGATATAATGATAAGAGCTATGTTGTTACGGAGAAATCTTACAAAAGCATTTCCGTTAACATTTGATTTTGACATTTATTTGTCCTCCTAATATAATTTTTTGTCTATATGTATTAGTAACTTCCTAGTAATATTGGGTAGCCTACATATATTTGCTCTCTTACGCACGCAATTTGTACGTTGACTTCTACGCCATTTATGTAAATACCCCTATTGAGTTTATTAGAATATCCGTAGGTAATTTCTTCATTATTTGAATTTGCTAGATTAAGTTTAGACAACACTTCTTGCAGTACTGTTTGGCTAAACTTTGCAACATAGGTCACGCCTTTGATATTTTTGCATTGACTAATCACGCTATCAAACTCAGCCAAACTTGTTTTTACTCTCTTAAACTCTCCGCAATCAACGTTAGGCAAAGTCGTAGAAACACAATATATGTAATAATCACCCTCTAAGGTTAATACATTTGGTAAATTAGTAGGTCTTACTTGCAAAAATACCAAGAATATTAGCAATAAATAAATTTTTTTCACAAAAACTCCTAAAAAAATACTCCTACCATCATTGTGGTAGGAGTATTGACAAGTATATTAATTTATAAACCGTTGTTTAAAAAATATTTAAATACTTAAAGATTATTCAAATAATTTAGAAACCGAGCGGTGCGTGTAGATATTTGAGATTGCGTCGGCAAATAAATCGGCTACGCCCACACGAACAATCTTACTACACATCTTTTCAGGAGGAAGTTCGATAGTATCTAAGGTTACAAGTTGCTCGATAGGACTATCCATAATGCGTGAAATTGCAGGGCCTGAGAATATCCCGTGCGAACAACAAGCTAAAATTTTGCTTGCGCCTTGTTCTTTAAGGGCGATAGCGCCTTGACAAATAGTGCCGGCAGTATCAATCATATCGTCAATCATTATGCAAGTCTTGCCATCGATATCGCCGATAATATTCATAACTTCCATAACGTTTGCCTTAGGACGACGCTTATCTATAATAGCTATTGGAGCGTTAAATTTTGTCGCCATAGAACGAGCGCGTTTAACCGAGCCTACGTCGGGCGCTACAATTACTAAATCGTCAGATTTGTAACCGTTTGCGATAAAATATTTAGACAACACGCCTTGACCTAACAAGTGGTCAAGAGGAATATCAAAAAACCCTTGAAGTTGAGCCGAGTGTAAGTCCATAGTAAGTATACGGTTTGCGCCTGCCGTTGTGATAAGGTCAGCTACTAATTTGGCGCTTATCGGGTCTCTCGCACGAGCTTTCCAGTCCTGACGAGCATATCCAAAATATGGTATAACGGCTGTAATGCGACCGGCGGAAGCTCTCTTGAAGGCGTCAAGCATAACAAGTAGCTCCATAAGGTTTTCATTTACTGGGTAGGAAGTTGATTGGACGATAAATACATCTCTGCCTCTTACGCTCTCACGAATGTTTACGGCAACTTCTCCGTCCGAGAAACGTGTTACTTCCATATCCCCTAGTGGCATTTCTAGTTTGGCGCAAATACCTGTGGCTAAATCCTTACTAGCGTTTCCTGCAAAAATCTTGATAGAATTAAGCGGTGTGTCTAACATTTCTTTCCTCCATTGTATTAAAAATATAATCAAACGCCAACAAAAAAAGTCGGCTAGTTTACCAAAAAATGTCTACCCTTACAGTACAATATTAGAACAAATGTATATGCTTGTCAAGATAAAATATAGCAAAAGGAAAAGAAATATTTTTGCTATTCTTTTCCTTTTGTTAACATTTTTTACTTTTGTTCTTAACAAACGTTATTACGCTTTTTTACTTCTGTTTGTAATTTTTGCAAGATGTTTCTCTTACGTTTCCCTCGGGGTGGTCTACTGTAATGCATTTTAGCTTACAACATTCGTCGCCTTGACAGTTATGCAAACAATCGCATACGTTACATTTAATTCTTTGAGCTTTTTCCATTTTTTTACCTCCGTTTTTATATATTTTTACCGATTTTATTGTTTTTATACTATTATGACGTGACCTTATTGACAAAAGTATAAAATAATTATAAACTATATAATATAAAGGGAGGATACGAAAATGAAGGTAGTATTACTTAAAGATGTGGCAACTCAGGGCAAAAAAGACGATATAATTGAGGTAAGCGACGGATACGCTAGAAATTACTTATTTAGACTTGGACTTGCCGAAGCTTGCAACGACCAAATAATAAAACAAATGGACGCTAAAAAGAAAAAAGAAAGAGAAGTTAAGGAACAAGAAAGACAGGTCGCTAGACGCCTTGCGCAAGAGATAAAGACTCGTTCGGTTGTAATCAGCGCAAAAAAAGGCGAGGGCGGTAGATTATTCGGGTCGGTTACAAGCCAAGAAATTATCGACGCTTTAAATAAACAAGGTTATTCTTTCGAAAAAAAGATTGTAGTTTTGCCTTCCCCGCTAAAAACCATTGGAGAATATTCTGTTACGCTTAAACTATACGCAGAAATATCTACTACGCTTAAAGTTATTGTGGAGTAAGTTTAGACTCAACGGAGCAAATTATAACGCCATATTTTATAAATTGAAGAATTTAAATTGAAAAATTAGATTGTTAATTTTAGCCAAAATTAAATTGAAAAATTAGATTGTTAATTTTAGCCAAAATTAAATTGAAAAATTAAAGACAAAGATTAAGTTACGCAAATTGCAAACAAAAAAGACTGCCAAAATATTTTGGCAGTCTTTATTTTGCAATAAACTAATTTATTTAAGTTCGGCTTCTGCGCCAGCTGCAACAAGTTTAGCAAGCATTTTGTCTGCTTCTTCCTTAGGTTGAGCTTCTTTGATTGTTGAAGGAGCGGCTTCTACTAAGTTCTTAGCTTCTACTAGTCCTAAACCAGTTAGTTCTCTAACTACCTTGATAACGTCAATTTTCTTAGCGCCAAAGCTCTTTAAAATTACGTCAAATTCGGTCTTTTCTTCTACTACTGCAACCGGAGCTGCTGCGCCAGCTACTGCTACCTGAGCCGCTGCTGATACGCCAAATTCTTTTTCTATTGCTTTGACAAGTTCGTTAAGTTCTACGACTGTCATTTTTTTGATTTCTTCAATAAATTGTGATACTTCCATTTTATTTCTCCTATTAATTTAAATTTTGATTTTGCATTTTTAATGCTTGTACTTTGGGCTAATTAGCCACGTTGTTCGGCTACTTTGTCAAGAGCGATTGCAAGAGAGCGCACTGGGGCTTGCAATACTGATAGCAACATAGATAGTAGCGCAGGCTTGTTAGGAACTTTGGAATATTGTTCAACTGCGTTAGCGTCAATATACTTTTTGTCCATCATACCGCATTTAACTTGAACGGTCTTGTAAGTAGATACGCTTTCTACCGCAACTTTGCATGCTGCTAATTCGTCTTCGGTAGCAAAAGCAATAGCCGTAGGTCCGTTAAGAGCAAGGTCGAATTCTTTATAACCTAGTTCGTTAAGAGCAAGGCGTACAAGAGTATTTTTAAGCACTTTATACTCGACTTTTTGGTCACGGAAAGTACGACGCATCTCGGTATCTTGTAGAACGGTAAGACCTTTGTAATCAAATACTACAAAACCCTTAGTGTTGGCGATACGCTCCTTGATGATGTCTACTTCTTTTCTTTTAGCTTGTCTGTTTAGACTAATTTGTTCTGTCATTGTTCTCCTCCTTTTTTAATACTTGCGTAGTAAAACTACTATTAAAATGCCCCTGTATCAAAAGATACAAGGGCGGAAGCGTTTAACTTACCTAGTCTTGTACCTCGGCAAGATTTATGTTTGTACTTGCTGTCTTAGGATATAAGGACGTTTTATTAAATTAAATTTGTAATGCTAATTGTTAGATTGATTTATAGTTCATTTTAATACCTACGCCCATTGTTGAAGTTACAACAACGCTTTTTAGGTAGGTACCCTTAGCTGCCGATGGTTTAGCTTTTACAATAGCTTCCATAAGCGCTCTAAGGTTTTGAGATAATTTCTCTGCGCCAAAGCTCTTTTTGCCAAAAATTACGTGGCAAATTGAAGTTTTGTCTACTCTGTATTCTACTTTGCCTGCTTTAACTTCGGCAATAGCCTTAGTTACGTCCATAGTAACAGTACCGCTCTTTGGGTTAGGCATTAAACCTTTTGGTCCTAATACTTTACCAATACGGCCAACTAGACCCATCATATCGGGAGTAGTTACGCAAACGTCAAAGTCAAACCAACCGGCTTGAATTTTAGCAATCATATCTTCTGCGCCAACAAAGTCTGCGCCGGCTGCTGTTGCTTCGTCTGCCTTAATACCTTTAACAAGGGCTAAAACTCTTACTTTTTTGCCTGTGCCGTTAGGAAGAACTACTACGCCACGTACCTGTTGGTCTGCGTGTCTAGGGTCAACGCCTAGTCTTACGTGAAGTTCCATAGTTTCGTCGAACTTAGCGTTAGCTGTGTCGACTGCAAGCTGTACGGCTTCTTCAAGCTCGTATTGTCTTGTGGTATCAATTTTTTTGATGTTCTCTACGTGTCTCTTACCTTGCATTGTGTTCTCCTCCCTTAACCTTCTACTACGATACCCATACTGCGAGCAGTACCGGCAATCATAGAACAAGCTGTTTCAAGACACGAAGCGTTGAGGTCGACCATCTTAGCTTTGGCAATCTCTTCTACTTGCGCTTTGGTAATTTTAGCTACTTTGTCTTTGTTGGGGACTTTGCTTGCTCTTTCAATCTTGCAAGCCTTTTTGATGAGAACAGGAGCAGGAGGAGTCTTTAAGACCATTGAAAAAGTGTGGTCTTTGTAAACTGTGATTATAACGGGTATAATCAAGCCTGCCTTGTCAGCGGTCTTAGCGTTAAATTCCTTAGTAAACATAGGAATATTACAACCTGTTGGACCGAGAGCCGAACCTACTGGCGGAGCGGGTGTCGCTTTACCAGCCGGAAGCTGTAATTTAACTACAGCGATTACTTGTTTTGCCATATTAAATCTCCTTTGTGGTATATTGGAAAAATTTAAAAACTTCTCCTTCCACTGCAAACACTAATAGTGTTGTTGTTATAAAAATTATTTAGCCTCAATACTTGCTATTTGGTCAAAGTCCATACCTACTTCGGCTTCTCTGCCAAACATATTAAGCGCCACAGTTACCTTTTGTTTGAGTTGGTCGATTGACTTAATCGAGCCGATTAATCCTTCAAATGCGCCGGAAATAACGTTGACATTGTCGCCGATAGCAAGCTTAAAGTCGTATTTGACTACTTCGAGCTTAAATCTACGCACTTCGTCTTCTTCAAGTGGCCACGCCTTACCCTGAGGGCCTACAAAACCCGTTACTCCACGAGTTGTGGTGATTAGGTAGCCAATATGAGGAGAATAAATACATTTGATAAATACGTAACAAGGCATAGATTTGACCTCAACGACCTTTTTCTTGCCGTTATGTTCCTCTATTGCTTGTTCGAGGGGTATTTTAATGTCAAATATCATTTCGCCCAAATTGTTATTCTTAACCATTTGTTCGATATTCGCCTTGACTATACCTTCATACCCTGCATAAGTATGAATTACATACCACTTAGCGTCACTCATTTATTACGCACCTATAACTAAACCGTGCAACCAGCCAAACAATACGTCAGCTGCGCCGATTAAAATTAAGAAGAAGGTAACAACTGCTAAAATAACGCCTAGATTCTTCAACACTGTGGAAAAAGTAGGCCAAGAAACCTTTTTAAGTTCCGACCAACTCTTTGACAAGTGGTTGCCTAGTCTTCTAAACATATTGGGTCTTTTTGTTGTTGGCATAATTAATTACTCCTACTTAGACTCTTTGTGCAAGGTGTGTTTTTTGCACGTAGAACAATACTTAGTTAATTCAAGCTTCTCTGTGGTGTTCTTGGTATTCTTCATATTGTCATAGTTACGATTCTTACATTCGGTACAAGCCAATGTGATTTTGATGCGATTACCTTTTTTAGCCATTGTAGCGTCTCCAATGTTTTTTTACACGAAAAATTTACACCTCTTACCGAAGTGCACGCTTATGATACCACAAACCTTGCTATTATGTCAACAATATTAAAGAATTATTTTAATTAAAAGAAAATCATTATTAGTTAAAAAATGTAAAAGTATAAGTTAAAATAAAGAAAAAATAGAGTTAAACCTATTTAAATAAACCTAGCGCTATTGTTAAGTTGGTCTAACGCTTAAAAGGACGCTTAAAAAGCGTCCTTTTAAATGAAAAATTGTATTAATTAGTCGGGAAGAACCTTAGAAACAACACCCGAACCAACAGTTCTGCCACCTTCACGAATAGCGAAACGTAGTCCTTCTTCTATTGCGATAGGAGTGATTAACTTAACGTCAATCTTGGTGTGGTCGCCGGGCATAACCATCTCAACGCCTTTTTCTAGTTCGATACTGCCTGTAACGTCAGTTGTACGGAAATAGAATTGAGGACGATAACCATTAAAGAATGGGCTGTGTCTGCCACCCTCTTCTTTGGTGAGTACGTATACTTGACCTTCAAAGTTCTTGTGGGGGTGAATTGTCTTAGGTTTAGCAATTACTTGGCCTCTTTCTACGTCGTCTCTCTTGATACCACGTAGTAATAAACCAACGTTGTCGCCCGCTACTGCGCTGTCGAGAAGTTTGCGGAACATTTCTACGCCTGTTACAACGGTAGCCGTAGTCTCTTCTTTAAGACCAACAATTTCTACTGCGTCGCCGTTCTTGATTTCGCCTCTCTCTACTCTGCCGGTTGCAACTGTGCCACGACCGGTAATAGTGAAGACGTCTTCTACTGGCATTAAGAAAGGTTTGTCGGTTGCTCTTGTAGGAGTAGGAATATAATCGTCAACTACTTTCATTAGTTCAAGGATTGGAGCGTATTCGGGACGTGTTAAGTCCTTGCAACCGGTTGAAGCTAAATCCATAGCAACTTTTGCGCTACCCTTGATAATTGGGATATCGTCGCCGGGGAAATCGTATTTGCTAAGTAAATCTCTAACTTCCATTTCAACTAACTCGATTAGCTCTGGGTCGTCGACTAAGTCTGTCTTATTTAGAAATACTACAATATAAGGAACGCCAACCTGACGAGCGAGCAAGATATGCTCTCTTGTTTGAGGCATTGGTCCGTCTGCTGCTGAAACTACTAATATAGCGCCGTCCATTTGAGCTGCGCCTGTAATCATATTCTTTACATAGTCGGCGTGGCCGGGGCAGTCAACGTGAGCGTAGTGTCTTGCGTCTGTTTGATACTCTACGTGAGAAGTATTGATTGTAATACCTCTTTCTTTTTCTTCGGGAGCTTTATCGATTTGGTCGTAACGCATAACTTCTGCATTACCTTCAAGACTCATAACCATAGTAATAGCTGCCGTAAGAGTTGTTTTACCGTGGTCTACGTGACCGATGGTGCCGATGTTAACGTGCGGTTTGCTTCTATCAAACTTTTGTTTTGCCATTTTTAACCTCCTAAAAACCTTATAGTTTTTTTGTTTTTATTTCTTTTTAATTATAATATATTTTTTATTTTTGGTCTATTGTTTTTTGCAAGTTTTGCGTTTAGCCTAGTAATTTCTTACGGACGGCTTCGGATACTTGGACAAAGGTGTCAAACTGCATTGTGTAGTTGCCCCTGCCTTGCGTTTTGCTACGCAAGTCTGTCGCATAACCGAACATTTCCGAAAGTGGTATTAAAGCATTGATTACTTGCATACCTAGACGCATTTCGATACCTGTAATACTGCCTCTACGGGCTGAAATATTACCCATAACATCGCCTAGATATTCGTCGGGCAAGGTTATTTCTACCTTCATAAGCGGTTCAAGTAGTATTGGGCGAGCGCTCTCCGCCGCCTGTCTAAATGCAAGCGAACCGCAAATCTTAAAGGCAAGTTCGCTACTGTCTACGGGGTGGAAAGTGCCGTCAAGTACGGTTGCTCTAAAATCTACTACTTCGTAGCCTGCAACAATACCCGCTCTTGCGGCTTCCTTAATACCTTGTTGGACAGCTGGAATATATTCTTTGGGAATATTTCCGCCTACTACTTGGTCGACAAACTCAAAACCGCTACCTTTTTCAAGGGGTTCTATGGCTAGTTTAACACGGGCAAATTGTCCTCTACCGCCTGATTGATGCGAATATTTGTAATCTGCAACAGATTGAGCGGTAATTGTCTCTCTATAAGAAACTTGGGGTTTGCCTACGTTAGCCTCAACCTTAAACTCTCTTAAAAGTCTATCGACGATAATTTCAAGGTGAAGCTCACCCATACCGGCGATAATTATTTGGCTTGTTTCTTTATCTGTATAAGTCTTAAAAGTAGGGTCTTCTTCGGCAAGCTTGATTAGCGCATCGGTCATTCTTTCGCTACCTTGCTTAGTCTTTGGTTCAATCGCTACTTTTATTACGGGTTCGGGAAAAGTCATTGTTTCGAGTACTATTGGCTCTTTGTCATTACAAATAGTGTCGCCTGTTACGGTATCTCTAAGTCCTACTACGGCTACAATCTCGCCCGTATGCGCCGAATCTACTTCTTTGCGTTGGTTTGAGTGCATTTGTAATATTTTCGAGATACGCTCACGCTTATTTTGCGAAGAATTGTAAACATAAGTGCCTATTTGAATACTGCCCGAATATAATCTAACAAAAGTTAGTCTGCCTACAAAGGGGTCGGCTAAAATTTTAAACGCTATTGCGCAAAGTGGCTCGTCGTCGTCGGGTTGACGGACTACGACTTTGTCGCTCTTGGGGGAATAGCCTTTTACTGCGCCTACGTCGCTAGGACTAGGCAAATAATCGCAAATTGCGTCTAATAAAAGTTGCACGCCCTTATTCTTATACGCCGAACCGCATAGAACGGGGGTAAGCGCATTAGCTAGCGTTGCGCTACGAATGCCTTGCTTAATCTCGTCTACTGTTAGGCTCTCGCCGTTTAAGAACTTCTCGGTCAAGACGTCATCTCTGCCTGCGACAAGTTCTTCTATTTGCGCGCGGTAATGTTTAGCTTGAACGACCAAATCTTTGGGTATATCGGTCACTTCTATATCGCTACCTAACGCATCTTTGTAATAGTACGCTTGCTGTGTAATACAGTCTACAATACCTACAAAGCTATCAGCTTTGCCGATAGGCATTTGAATTGGCATAGCGTTAGTTTTAAGTCTAACACGCATCATATCTACAACGTTTTCAAAGTTAGCGCCGTTTATGTCCATTTTGTTGACAAAGGCGATACGAGGAACGTTATATTTACTGGCTTGATGCCAAACTGTTTCGCTTTGCGGTTCTACCCCACCTTTTGCGCAAAAAACTGCGACTGCGCCATCAAGTATCCTCAAAGAACGCTCAACTTCTACTGTAAAGTCGACGTGTCCGGGTGTATCGATAATATTAATGCGGTAATCCTTGCCGTTACAGCGACTTGTCCATTGTACCGTCGTGGCGGCGGACATAATAGTAATACCCCTTTCTTGCTCTTGGGCCATAGAGTCCATAACGGCTGTGCCATCGTGAACTTCGCCCATTTTGCGAGTTTTGCCTGTAAAAAAGAGTATTCTCTCGCTTGTGGTGGTTTTGCCGGCATCAATATGCGCCATAATGCCGATATTTCTTGTGTTTTCTAGTGGATATTGTCTCATAAATTTATTATTTTACCAACGATAATGCGCAAACGCTTTGTTAGCCTCTGCCATACGATGCATATCTTCCTTCTTCTTGAAAGCGTTACCTGCATTGTTGACAGCGTCCATAAGCTCTCCTGCAAGTCTTTGGTACATATCTTTTTCACTACGTTTTCTTGCAAATGCAACAAGCCACCTTATAGCTAAGGTTTGCCTTCTCTCGGTACGAATCTCCATAGGAACTTGGTAGTTGCTACCGCCTACTCTGCGAGCCTTTACTTCTAACGAGGGCATAATGTTATTAATTGCTTTATTGAAAACTTCGATTGGTTCTTCGTTCATCTTCTCTTTGATTATATCAAATGCTTGATAAACTATTTGTTGCGCTGTGCCTTTCTTACCGTCGTGCATAATTTGGTTGATTACTTTTGTAACTACCATACTATTATAGACTGGGTCGGGAAGGACATCTCTCTTTGGAACGCCACTTCTTCTTGACATCTAGGTTTTACCTCCTTGTTTAATATGTTTTTTGCCTGAAATGTTTTGTTTTAGATACAGCCAACTCGACGAAATAAATTTCGGAGAAACTTCTGCATAGTTTACTATACATACTGCTTACCTAGTGTGGCAAAACTACATAAATGGTCTTCACCAATCACCAAAGCTGTAACTAAATTAAGTTGTTGTTACTTCTTGCTTGCCTTTGGTCTCTTTGCGCCATATTTCGAGCGACCTTGTTTGCGAGTTGCTACGCCGGAAGCGTCTAGCACGCCACGAATTATGTGATAACGAACACCGGGCAAGTCTCTTACTCTACCGCCACGAAAAAGAACTACGCTATGCTCTTGCAAGTTGTGTCCTTCGCCGGGGATATAGCAAGTGCCTTCTTCGCCGTTTGTACGACGTACTCTTGCAATTTTTCTCATCGCCGAGTTAGGCTTTTTAGGAGAAGTTGTTGTTACTGACAGGCATACGCCACGTCTTTGCGGACCGTTACCGAGTAAGGGAGCCTTGCTCTTAACTGTCGCATCTCTTCTACCTTGCTTAATTAGTTGGTTAATGGTTGCCATTTCTTACCTCCTTTGAATAGTAATTGAGTGAATTATCCCTTTT
Organism: Clostridia bacterium; assembly: GCA_036654455.1. Taxonomy (NCBI): domain Bacteria; kingdom Bacillati; phylum Bacillota; class Clostridia; species Clostridia bacterium. Next base: position 130,836 of record JAVVRZ010000003.1, read on the forward strand.
AACAATTAGGATTTATATTTAGTTGGCGTATTGTTAACACGCCAACGTAAATAATATAATTTTTAAGAACATTTGTCAATCATTTGTAGTCTTAATAATGCGATTTAATGCTTAGAGATTATTCTTCTTCGACCGTTGAGTCGTCCTCGTTTGCATCAAATACTTCTTTAATATTATAACTACGATAGTCTTTAAGTCCTGTGCCTGCGGTTAAAAGTTTACCTATAATTACGTTCTCTTTTAGACCGATTAGAGGGTCAACCTTATTCTTAATTGCCGCTTCGGTTAAAACTCTGCTTGTTTCTTGGAAGGACGCCGCCGAAAGGAAACTTTCGGTCGCTAGACTTGCCTTAGTTATGCCTAGTAACGACCTCTTTGCCGTTGCGGGCTTTCCGCCGTCTTCTAAGGCAGTTTGATTTTCTTCGTCAAAGCGGAAAATATCGACCATTTCGCCCGGAAGCAATCTTGTATCGCCTGCGTCTTCAACTTTAACACGACGTAACATCTGTCTTACAATTACTTCTACGTGCTTATCATTGATTGAAACGCCTTGTTGACGGTAAACGCCTTGAACTTCTTTGAGTAAATACTCTTGAACGGCTCTAAGCCCCTTAGTTCTAAGTAAATCGTGAGGATAAATTGGTCCGTCGGTTAGAGGAGTACCGCTCTCTATCTTTGCGCCGTCTTTAACTTTAATTCTTGCCGAATAAGGAATATCGTAAACTTTAATATCCTTAGGTTCAACTTTACCGCTTTCGTAAGCCGATACGTCGGTTGCGGTGATTATGCGTTTATTATCTTTTTCACTTACTTTTACTACGCTACTGCTTTCGCAAAGAATAGCTACGCCCTTAGGTTTTCTTGCCTCAAATAGTTCTTCTACACGAGGTAGACCTTGTGTGATATCGTCTGAGGTTGCTACGCCACCGGTGTGGAAAGTACGCATTGTAAGCTGAGTGCCGGGTTCGCCGATTGATTGAGCGGCTATTACGCCAACGGCTTCTCCAAGTTGAACAGTGGTGTTTCCAGCCATATTTCTACCATAACATTTAGCGCAAATACCTTGTTTGCTACGACAAGTAAGAACTGTACGGCAATAAACCTTCTCTATACCGGCTTTTACTACGGCTTCGGATTGTTCGTCGGTTATTAAGCTGTCGGCCTTGACAATAATTTCGCCTGTTGTAGGATTAATTACGTCTTCGATTGAGTAACGACCTACTATTCTTTCTTGTAGACCTTCAATCTTGTTGCCATCGTCTGCGATTAAAGCTGTAATCCATATACCTTGCGGTTTGCTATACGCTCCGCAACAATCTTCTTCTCTTATAATTACGTCGTGAGAAACGTCGACAAGCCTTCTTGTTAAATATCCGCTGTCGGCAGTCTTAATTGCCGTATCGGCTAGACCTTTTCTACCGCCGTGAGAAGAAATAAAGTATTCTAGTACGGTTAGACCTTCTCTAAAACAAGCTTTAACGGGCAACTCGATTGTTTTGCCCGAAGGGTCGCTCATTAGACCACGCATACCTGAAAGCTGACGAATTTGGTCCATCTTGCCTCTTGCGCCAGAGTCCGCCATCATCCAAATTGGGTTGAACTTGGTTAGAGTCTTCTTCAATGCGTCGGTTACGTCCTTAGTCGCTTGTCTCCACGTTGAAACAACGTTTTCATAACGCTCTTGGTCGGTTACAAGACCTTCTTCGTACCTATGCTCTATTTGCAATACTTTTTCTGACGCCGCTTTTAAAATTGTGGGTTTCTCAGTTGGGATATGCATATCAAATACGCTTGCAGTAATACCCGCTATGGTCGAATATTTAAAACCTAACGACTTAACGTTATCAAGCATTTCGGCGGTAATTGACGTGCCGTGCTTCTTATAACATTTCTCAACTATTTCAGATAATTTAGTTTTGCCTACTAAGGTGTTAAGTTCTAGGTCAAGTTGTTGGTCGGGAGTCTTGCGTTCGCAAAAACCTAAGTCTTGTGGAATTGCCTTGTTAAATATCAATCTACCACAAGTAGTTTTAAGCCGTTTGCTATATTTAACGCCGTCGATTTCCTTGCTAACACGAACGTTAATAATTGTTTGTAAACCTATATCGCCTGCGTTATAGGCGAGAATTGCTTCGTCTATGCCCGTAAATGTCTTACCCTCGCCCTTTGCGCCTTCTTTATCGATTGTTAGATAGTAACAACCCATAACCATATCTTGCGTAGGCGATACAACGGGTTTGCCGTCCGAAAGTTTGAGAATATTGTTTGAAGCAAGCATTAAATACCTAGCCTCAGTTTGCGCCTCGATTGATAGCGGAACGTGAACGGGCATTTGGTCGCCGTCAAAGTCTGCGTTAAACGCAGTACAAGCGAGAGGGTGTAATTTAATAGCTCTACCTTCGATTAAAACGGGTTCAAAAGCTTGAATTGACAATCTATGAAGGGTGGGCGCACGGTTTAGAAGTACTGGGTGGTCCTTAATTACTTCTTCTAGACAGTCCCAAACCTTGCTGTCGGCTCTTTCTACCCTACGTTTTGCGCTCTTAATATTTTGACATTGGTTAGTGTCGCAAAGCATACGCATTACAAAAGGTTTGAAAAGTTCAAGAGCCATTTCTTTGGGTAGTCCGCATTGGTGAAGTTTAAGTTCCGGCCCTACTACGATAACCGAACGACCCGAATAGTCAACACGTTTACCGAGTAGATTTTGACGGAAACGACCTTGCTTACCACGCAACATTCCCGAAAGAGATTTATATTCTCGGTTGCCTGCGCCTGTTTGGGGACGTTTAGCTCGTGAGTTGTCAATTAAACTGTCTACGGCTTCCTGTAACATTCTTTTTTCGTTGCAAATAAGAATGTTGGGAGCGCCCATTTCTAATAATTTTTTAAGTCTATTGTTACGTGTGATAACTCTACGATACAAGTCGTTTAGGTCGCTTGTAGCGTATCTACCACCGTCAAGCGGTACCATTGGACGTAGTTCGGGAGGCAGTACGGGTAGAACGGTAAGAATCATCCACTCGGGTTTATTTCCGCTCTTTCTAAACGCTTCGACAATTTCAATACGTTTAATAGCTCTCGCTCTCTTTTGTCCGGTAGCCGAAGTAAGAATTTGTTTAAGTTCGGCAGATTCCTTTTCAAGATTAATTTCTTGAAGAAGTTCTTTGATACTTTCTGCGCCCATACCAGCTCTAAACGAGCCTATGCCATAGGCGTCGACAGCTTCTTTATATTCGGTAGCATTTAAAACTTGCTTCTTAGTTAAAGGCGTACTCTTAGGGTCTAGCACAACATAATTTGCAAAGTTTAATATTTGTTCAAGATATTTAGGCGACATATCAAGCAATAAGCCCATACGACTTGGAACGCCTCTAAAATACCAAATGTGAGAAACGGGAGCGGCAAGTTCGATATGCCCCATTCTCTCTCTTCTTACCTTAGCTTGCGTGACCTTAACACCGCATTTGTCGCAAATTACGCCTTTATAACGAATACGTTTGTATTTGCCACAATGACACTCCCAGTCCTTAGTCGGTCCAAATATTTTTTCGCAGAATAGACCGTCTTTTTCGGGTTTTTGAGTGCGGTAATTGATAGTTTCGGGCTTAGTTACTTCGCCATAGCTCCATTCTCTAATCTTCTCGGGAGAGGCTATGCCTATTTGTATCGAATCATAATTATTTAATTCTCTCATCTCTTAACCTCCTACTCCTCGTCCTTGTCATCGTCATCGTCGTTGCCTAGCAACTCGGATAAATTTGACAAATCATCGTCATCGTCGTCCCCAAACAAATTAATAGGTTTAGTTTGGTTAGAAGCGTTGTCTTTTTCGGGTACTTCGTCGTCAAAGAGATTAGCAAAGTCATAAGCGTCCACGTCTCCGCTTTGAGTGTAATCGGTTTCGCCTTCAAGCCTAATAGACTGGTCTTCGTTAAAGGCTCTAACCTTATCTTTGCGTTCTTCTTCTTCTTTAAGGTTGACTTCGAGTAAATCCATCTCGTCGTCGCTACTATCTTTAATAGATATTTCTTCTTTGTCTTCGCTCATTACCTTTACGTCAAGCGCCAAAGATTGCAGTTCTTTTACAAGAACTTTAAAGGACTCTGGAATACCTGGGTCTACTACGTTTTCGCCCTTGACGATAGACTCGTAAGTCTTTACACGGCCGATTACGTCGTCGCTCTTGACTGTTAAAATTTCTTGTAGTATATTTGCTGCGCCGTAAGCTTCAAGCGCCCAAACTTCCATTTCGCCAAATCTTTGTCCGCCGAATTGAGCTTTACCGCCTAAGGGTTGCTGTGTTACAAGGCTATAAGGTCCTATCGAACGAGCGTGAATCTTATCGTCAACTAAGTGGATAAGTTTTAACATATACATATAGCCAACTGTGATACGATTTTCAAAAGGCAAACCGGTGCGTCCGTCATACAAGGTAACCTTGCCGTCGACTTTGCCTGTTTCTTCGTTGACTAGATTGTTTTGGAGGAATAATTGTCTTATATCGCCTTCGGTTGCGCCGTCAAATACCGGCGTACAAACGTCCCAACCCAACATCTTTGCCACTAAGCCTAAGTGAACTTCTAGCACTTGACCGATATTCATACGAGAAGGAACGCCTAAGGGGTTAAGAACTATTTGTAAAGGTGTGCCGTCTTCCATAAAGGGCATATCTTCTTCGGGTAAAATTCTACTTATGCAACCTTTGTTGCCGTGTCTGCCTGCCATTTTATCGCCTACGCCGATTTTTCTCTTTTGAGCGATGTAGACTCTTACGGCCTTCTTAACGCCGGGATTGAGTTCGTCTTTGTTTTCACGAGTAAAGACTTTAACGTCAACTACGATACCGCCTTCGCCGTTAGGAACTCTTAAAGAAGTATCTCTAACTTCACGAGCTTTTTCTGAGAAAATAGCTCTTAATAATCTTTCTTCGGGGGTTAAGTCTGTCTCGCCCTTAGGGGTAACTTTACCAACAAGATAGTCAAGCGGGTGAACTTCTGCGCCGATACGCACAATACCATTCTCGTCTAAGTCTTTAAGCGCTCCGTCGCTTACGTTAGGAATGTCACGTGTAAATTCTTCTGCGCCAAGTTTGCTCTCTCTTGCTTCAATCTCATATTCTTCGATATGGATAGAAGTGAAGACGTCTTCTTTTACTAATTTTTCGCTAATTAAAATAGCGTCCTCATAGTTATAACCTTCCCAGGACATAAAGCCTATTAAGATATTGCGTCCTAGCGACAATTCTCCGCCGTCGGTTGAAGGTCCGTCAGCAAGAATATCGCCTTTTTTGACCTTAGTACCGTTGGTTACTATTGGGCGTTGATTTATACAAGTGCCTTGATTAGAACGCACAAACTTTTGTAAAGGGTATACGTGTTGTTCGCCATTGTTGTCGGTTAAAGTAATAGCGTCGCCAACAACTCTTGTGACTATACCGTCTTGCTTAGCGATTATCATTACTCCGCTGTCGTAAGCTATACGGTCCTCTATGCCGGTAGCTACTATTGGGTGTTCGGGCAAAAGTAGCGGTACGGCTTGACGTTGCATGTTAGAACCCATTAAAGCTCTGTTTGTATCGTCGTTTTCAAGGAAGGGAATTAAACTTGTCGCAACCGAAACTAATTGTTTGGGCGAAACGTCCATATAGTCGACAATTTCTGCTGGGAATTCTGCTATTGTTTGCTGTTTATCTTTGGGGTCTTTGTAACGGCAAGTAACTCTTTCGTTGACAAACCAACTGTTGTCGTTAAGTTCTTCGTTAGCTTGGGCTACATAGTTGCCGTCTTCTTCGTCGGCTGGTAAGTAATCTATTACGTCGGTTACTATATGTTTGACTTTGTCGACTCTGCGATATGGCGATTCGATAAAGCCGTATTTGTTAATTCTTGCATAAGTCGCAAGCGAAGTGATTAGACCGATGTTTTGACCTTCGGGCGTTTCGATAGGACACATTCTGCCATAGTGCGAATAGTGAACGTCACGGACTTCAAAAGTCGCTCTTTCACGGTTAAGACCTCCCGGACCTAGCGCAGATAACTTTCTCTTATGAGTAAGCTCGGCGATTGGGTTAGATTGGTCCATAAATTGCGAAAGTTGGGAACTGCCAAAGAATTCTTTGATTACCGAAGAAACAGGGCGAACGTTAATTAAGCTTTGCGGAGTCGCCTTATCTTTTTCTTGCGCTGACATTCTCTCTCTAATTAAACGCTCTAACCTTGCTACGCCGACACGAAGTTGATTCTGTACTAATTCGCCTACCGAGCGAACACGACGATTGCCTAAGTGGTCGATGTTGTCGGTTGCGCCTAGACCGTATTTAAGGTTAAGGTTGTAAGAAATTGTAGCGATTATATCTTCTTTGGTGATGTGCTTAGGAATAAGTAAATCTTTGCCCTCTTGAATTGCTTTAAGCAACGCTTGTCCGCTTAAACCTTGCGATAACATTTCTTGAAGAACGGTTAAGTTTGCATATTCGTTTATGCCTAGGGCTTCAAAATCAACGTCCTCGTATTGCTTGTCTAAGTGTGATAAGAAATAATGAATGTCCACGACGTTGTTGCCTATTACTTTTACCTTTTGACCTAGCAAAGACAAATAAACTACGTTTATACCGCTATGCTGTAAGTCGTAGGCTTCTGTTTCGGTAAGCTCTTTTCCGGCAGGATAGGTAAAACCTAACGGCGTTACTACGTCCTGAGCTAACGTAAAGCCTTTAATACGTCTTGCGATAGACAACTTCTTATTATATTTGTATCTACCAACACGAGCCATATCATAACGCTTAGCGTTAAATAATAGGTCGTTTAATTGCTTGCGAGTAGACTCGTCGGCAGGAACTTCGCCCGGACGGAGTCTTTTGTATAATTCGATTAAACCGTCACGTTCGGACTTGGTCGTATCTTTAATACAAGTGTTGACTATTGTTTTGTCGTTGTTGAAAAGCTCATAAATCTCTTGGTCGGTGCCGTAACCTATGGCTCTAAGTAAAACGGTTGCGGGAAGTTTGCGGTTGCGGTCTACGTGAACGTTAAGTATATCGGTAGAGCCGTCTTGTACAAATTCGAGCCAAGCGCCACGATTGGGAATAACCGTAGTGTCGTATTGCAAACTGCCGTTCTTGTCACGGCTACTGTCTGCGTAAACGCCGGGAGAACGTACAAGCTGAGAAACTACAACTCTTTCTGCGCCGTTGATAATAAAGCTACCAGTGTCGGTCATTAAGGGAAAATCGCCCATAAAGACTTCTTGCTCGGTAACTTCGCCGGTATCCACTCTAACAAGCCTTACTTTTACCCTTAAAGGAGCGGCGAACGTGGCGTCTCTTTCACGACACTCTCTCTCGCTATACTTAGACTTACGCTCTAAGGAATAGTCGACAAAGTGTAGCTCAAAGTTGCCACCAATGTCTAAAATAGGAGAAAAGTCTTCAAAAACTTCTTTAATGCCGGTATCTAGGAAAGCATTGTAGGAGGTCTTTTGGACTTCAATCAAATTTGGGACATCAAGAATTTCTTTAATTTTAGAGAAAGTGTATCTTTCTCTCGTACCGTATTTTTGCTTACGGATTGTTCTTGTCATGCCTTCACCCCACAAATAAATATTTTATAAATTGTTTAAAAAAGTATTGCAAAACATAATTTTATGTAGTATATTGAGAAAGCTAACAGTTCAATTATGTTTTATTTTGTTTTTGGCAGTCAAAATTATTTTTTTCCGCCCCTATTTTTAGTTCGGGGCTAATTTTAAGTGCGAAATAACGCATTTAATACTTTAACATTTATCTCGTCAATAGTCAAGTTAAATTTATTAAGCTAAATCAAAAGATAAATTTAGAATATTTTTTCATTATTCTTTTTGCATATCATTTTGTTAAATATAGCGCATATTTTATAGTTCTACCTAAAATATCTTAAAAAAAGCATTAAAAATGTCGACCAAAAGTCAATGAAAATAGCTATTGCCTTTTAAAAAAATATATGATAGAATACCATATATGAGATTAGATAAATTTTTAAAAGTAAGCCGTATACTTAAAAGACGAAGCGTAGCTAACCAAGCTTGCGACGGCGGAAGAGTCGAAGTAAACGACAAAAGAGCTAAGCCCTCGATACAACTTAAAGAGGGCGACATTGTAATTGTTCACTTTGCCAAAGGACAACTTAAATTTGTAATCAAAATGCTTAAAGAAAGCGTTAGAAAAGAAGAGGTCGACCAAATGTATGAGGTAATTAGTGAGTAATATTCTTAAAACTGCGATTATTCTTTGCGCAGGCAGTTCAACACGTTTTGGAACAGATAAATTGTTTGTCAAATATCTTGGCAAAGAGTTAATTACTCATACCGTTAATAAATTTGCAGGTTTGGCAGAACAAATAATAATTGTAGCTAGTAAAGACAATATCGCTAGACTGCAAGAATTATTTGGCGACTACGAATTTGCCATTGGCGGTAAGACTCGGCAAGAATCGACTAAAATTGGGCTTAGTTTGTGCAAAGGCGAAATTGTGGCTATTCACGACGGCGACCGACCTTTTGTAAGTCAAGAATTGATTAATTTGTGTTTTGAACAAGCTAAACAATACGGTAGCGCAGTTCCGGCTCTTGCTCCTACCGACACAACATATTTTAATGGCGTTCCGCAAGAACGTGACAAATATTTGCTTACTCAAACGCCTCAGGTCTTTAATAAAGAGGCGATTTGTAAAGCCTACGAAAAAGTTTCTTGCGATTTTACCGACGACGCTAGCGTATATTATCAAAGTTACGGCTTGGTCAACTTTATTATGGGCGAAAGGACTAATATCAAAGTCACTTACGCAAGCGATTTACCGCCTAGCTCGATTGGATACGGCTACGACATACACCGACTGGGACAGAATCGTAAACTTATACTCGGGGGTATAACTATCCCCTATTCGCTTGGGCTAATTGGTCATAGCGACGCCGACGTAGCGCTACACGCAGTTATTGACTCTTTGCTTTCCGCCGCCTCGCTTAAAGATATCGGGCAATATTTCCCCAACACCGACGACAAGTATAAAGATATATCTAGCTCGATATTGCTTGCAAAGACGCTAGAAATATTTACTCAAAACGGTTACGGTTTGCTTAGTCTTGCCCTAGCTATCGTATGCGAAAAACCAAAACTTGCTAGCTATGTCGACCAAATTAAGCAAAATATAGCTAGACTTACCAACCTCGAATTAAATCAAATAGGCGTAAGCGTAACTACCGCCGAAGGAATAGGCGAAATAGGCGAAAATCAAGCCATAGCGTGCAGGGCGACTTGTCTTGCCTACAAACTAATAAAATAATATTAAACTGACAAAACTATAATTGAACTATTTAACCGAAAAATAATAATTCCTCTTGAAACTTTTTCAAGAGGAATTTTAATAAAGATTATTTTTATAATATCAAGCGCTAATTTATAAAAAGCAAAATTTAACTTTATCTTATTTAGCTATATTGCTTAATTAATTTTTAGCATATATTTATTAATTTTTAGCAACATATCTTCTACTTATGATTAGTTAAATAAATTTTAAATTTCTTTTCTATTTTCAAGCGCCCGACCTAGCGTTACTTCGTCGGTATATTGTAAATCCGAACCGATTGCTACGCCCTGCGCAAGCCTTGTGACCTTTACGTTTAAAGGCTTAATTAATCTTGCAAGATACATCGCAGTCGCCTCGCCTTCAACATCGGCGTTAGTAGCAATAATAATTTCCTTAGTTGACGCTTTGATACGAGAAAGTAAATTTCTAATATTTAATTGATTAGGCCCTATTCCTTCCATTGGATTAAGCGCACCGCCTAAAACGTGATAAACGCCTCTATAAGCGCAAGTCTTTTCGATTAAAAGCACGTCCCGAGCTTGACAAACTACGCAAATAGTTGAGTTGTCACGAGAAGAACAAATATGGCAGGGGTCAATATCGGTAAAGTTACCGCAAACGCTACAATATTTGACATTCTGCTTAGCGTAAAGTAAGGTTGAAGCAAATTCCGCAACATCAGCGTCGTTCATTTTCAACACGCTTAAAGCGTACCGTTGAGCTGTTTTTTGCCCGACGGAAGGAAGTTTGGTAAATTGATTGATAAGCTTAGCTATTGGGTCAATATAGTCATTCACAATTTTTACAGTAGTCCTCCGCCAGCTCCGCCAAACGGCGCAAGTAATTCTTGGGAAAGTTCCTGAGCCTTGTTTGTAGCGTCGCTAATTGCTACCATAATCAAGTCTTCAAGCATTTCCACGTCGTCCTTGTCGACAACGTCGGGCGAAATAGAAATAGAAAGCACCTTGTATTTGCCGTTTACGGTAACTTTGACTGCGCCATTTCCGCTTATTCCTTCGATCTCGCTATCTTCAAGCTCTTGTTGAGCTTCGGCAAGTTTTTGTTGCATAACTTGCGCTTGTTTCATTAACTGTTGCATATTGGCTCCCCCGCCAAAATTTCCAAATTTGTTTGCCATAATATACCTCTTTTTTTAAGTTTTTATATTAATTTATAGTTTAAATTTATTTTATTTCTATGTTTTTCCCGGCAAGCGATATTATGTTGTCAAGCCCGCTTTCGCTTGAACTGTCTTCTTGCAAAACTAGCTCTAACCTAAGATTAAAAGTATCAAGAACTTTGGTGATATAACCGCTATATGTCTTATCTTTAAAGATATTCAACTGTGTGCGATTACAGTACATTATAAAATTGTTGTTGACTATTTCTACCTTTTTTACGTCGGCGCAAGTAGTTTTTAGCAAGGCAGAGTCAAGTATTCTAACCGTTTCTAAAATTTTACTCCAAACTGCTACGGCGGAAGAAGTTGTTGGAATGGGCTTAGATTGTTGAGGCTGATTTTGCGATTGGGTTTGTTGCGATTGGGGTTGTTGCGATATAACTTGTTGCGATTGGGTTTGTTGCGAAAACTCTATTGCTTTGTTGAGTTCCTTAAAGTCAACGCTTAGCAAGCTAAGTTTCTTTTCAAGTTGGGCGACTCTAATTTCTAGCCCGTCTAAATCGTCGCTAAGACTATTGGTAGCTAGTCTTGCCGACACAGCTTCGAAAAGAATTTGTGGCGAAAGCGAAGTCCGCAAAGTATATTCTAGTTTGGCAAAAGTTTCTACGGCTTGCATAAGTTTCTTTGAATTAGTAGTAGCTGTTTGGCTAACAAGTTTGTCAAATAGGTCTTGTGGAAGTCCTAGCATATCAAAGCTGTTAGAAACCGTTGAAATAATAAGTAAATCTCTAAAATGTCTACATAAGTCTTTGGTAAGCATAGTCATAGACTTACCTAAATTTGACAAAGAAGTTATGGTTTGCAATAAGCCCGAAACGTCGCCTGCAATAATTTGTTGGCTAAGACTAATTAAAATATCTCGGTTGGTCGCCCCTAAAATATCCATAACGTCTTGGTAATCTAGGTCTTGACAAACGGCTACGCAACGGTCGGCGATAGTCAAAGCATCTCTTACGCTTCCTTCGCCTGCGGTTGCGATTGCTTTAACCGCTTGGTTAGTATATTTTATAGATAGGTCGTCGAAAATACCGCTAAGTAGGGTTGAAATCTCGCCGGCGCTAACTAGGCGAAAGTCAAACCGCATACAGCGAGAAAGAATCGTTGCGGGAAACGCTTGTACTTCGGTAGTACAAAGAATAAATATAACGTGTTCCGGCGGTTCTTCAAGCGTCTTTAACAAAGCGTTAAAGGCTTGTTGAGTAATCATGTGCGCTTCGTCAATAATATAGACCTTATATTTGCCGTTATTTGCGACGTATCCTACTCTTTCGGTTAGTTCTCTTGCAAAACCTACCGAATTGTTGCTTGCTGCGTCAATTTCGATAATATCAATATTTCCGCCTTTTTCATAATCTAAACACGAGCTACATTCTAAACAAGGATTGCCGTTAGTATTGTTTTGGCAGTTGATAGCACGGGCAAATATGCGGGCAATTGAAGTTTTTCCCACGCCTCGTGTGCCGTTAAATATATATGCGTGGGACAAATTATTGTTAATAATTTGATTTTTAAGCGCAGTTGTAATATGACTCTGCCCTATTACTTGGTCAAATGTGGTCGGGCGATATTTACGGTATAATGCTTGCGTCATTATTTCTCCTTGTAAATTGAAATTTTCTTTCTAGCTCGTTGAAGCGCAGTAGAAACTGACTTGTAGGTCTTATCGGTAAATGCGCATATCTCATCGATAGAATAACCTTCTAAATAGTAATTTATTACAGTTTGTTCTAACACAGATAGCTTGGTTGCGATAAATTGTTTGATATTTGTAGCTAAGTCGTTATCTTCGATTGCATCAAAAGGATTGACTAGACTAATACCGCTTTGTTGTTCTATATTGACGGCAAGAGAAAGCGGTTTATTCTTATCGGCGTTAGATTGAGTAATAGCCGTAAGAACTCTATGCCTTATACAAGTTCGGGCAAAGTTTACAAAATTACCCTTAGACGAATCATAGTTGTCAATACAATCAAACAAAGCAATCATACCTTCTTGCAATAAATCTTCTTTATCTCCGCCTAACAGGAATAAGCCATAGCAAATGTTGCGTACTATGGGCTTAAAATATTGGTATAGTTGCTCTTTTGCGTCCTCGTCGCCTTTTTCTATATCGACAAGCAGTTGTTCAAAATCCATTATATTCCTTTTACGGTTGCCTTGCTATTTATTTAAATGTTGTCTTACGGCTTCGTATACGACTATTCCGCAAGCGACTGAGGCGTTAAGCGAATTTATCTTACCTTGTAAAGCAATTGAGATTGCTCCGTCGCATAGCTGTCTAGTTAGTCTGGACACGCCTTGTCCTTCGCCCCCTATAACTAGGGCGATATCACCGGTTAAATCGGTAGAGTACATTGACTGACCGTTTGACTCGGCGCAATACACCCAAATATTTTGTTTTTTAAGTTGCTCGATACAGACATTGATATTTGTAACCCTTGCAACCTTAACATAGGAAGTCGCTCCGCACGACACCCTAACTACGGTATCGTTGACGCATACGCTGTTATTCTTGGGAATAATCACACCGTCTACGCCTGCGCATTCGCAAACTCGCAAAATACTGCCTAAGTTATGAGGGTCAACAATATTATCTAAAATTACTATAAAATGTCGGTCTTTTTTGCTTGCTAAAATTTCTTCAACCGAAGAATAAACAAATTCGCTAGCAAAGGCAACAAAGCCTTGATGCGCTCCGCTTTCGCTTTGCTTGTCAAGAATTTGTTTGTCTACAAATTGAATACGAATATTCTTTTTGCGAGCGAGGGCAATGATTGAGTGATTAATTCCCTCCTGAACCATTAATTTGTCTATTGTTAAATTGCCTTTTAAGGCTTCGCTGACTGCGTTACGACCTTCTATCTTCATATATCCCCTTTTGGCTGGTTTTTGTTAAATTATGTTAGCGATTACTAAATTTTTATTTATTTAAATGGTTAATTACATTAAACGGTTTATACTTGCGAGGGAATTATTACGGCTAAATTAAGTAATTCTTCTAACCTTGCTGACTGACTTGTCAAATATAAATACCCAAACACAGCCTCTAACCCGCTAGCCTTCTTGTAGTCTGCGATTGAAGAGTTTTTGGCTATGGTGTTGCACTTTGCGTTTCTTGCTCGGGTATAAACCGCAAGTTCTTCTTTGCTTAATATTGGTAGAAGCCTTTCCGCCGACTCGGCTTGCGTGTGGCTCTTGACTTGCATAGCCGTTTGCCTATGAAGCTCGCCTGCCTTATAGTCGGTAGAAGTTGCAAGTTTTGCCCTGATAAATAGAGTTTGAACGGCGTCGCCTACAAAAGCAAGCACAAGAGGATTGAGCAAAGTAGCGTTTTCGTTTGAAGTTGTTTGAAAAAATTGCAAATTTTACCCCTTTAAAAAATACATTATTTGGTTGTATTATATAATATTTAGATAAAAAAGTCAATCTAATACAAAAAAATTGACCAGAAGTAAAATATGAAAGTTCAAAATAAAGACTATATCGCTAGAAATAGAAGTTGCAAGTAAGAACGATATCGCTAGAAGTATTCGCCGTTTGTTTAAAAAATAAAATTTAAAAGTTTAAGACAAAAACTATACCGATAAAACTAAAAATTGTAAACAAAGACTATACCGCTAAGAATATTCGCCTTCTGTTTAAAGCCGTATTTTAAATAAAAATTTATGCCTTGCTTATTATTTTTATCGCAAACAAGCATAACCGAATGAATGTTTTTACTTAAAAGATGTTTAGCTAAGGCGTCTACAAGAAGCTTTCCGTATCCCCCTCTTTGATAAGTAGGTAGAATATCTATATGCAGGTGAGCGATGTATTTTTTAAGATATTTCGCTTCAAAAAGATGTCCTAATTTAAATAAAAAACACATTTTAGGACTTATTTTTCTAACTTTCGGCAAATAATCGCTCTTAAAAACTTTGTAAAAATTGGTATTGGTCGAACATAAAACATAGCCGACGGCTAGTCCGTTGTCGTCTAATACAAATATATTTTGACTTTCACGCTCGGTATAATAGTCATTCCAAAGAATTGGCAAATATTGCTTAGAGCGTTGATTTAGCTCGATATGAGTCGTATCGACGCATATTTGCCTAAGCTGTGGCTTGTCGCTTGACTTATACGCTCTTATTTGCATAATTTTCTCTCCCTAAACTATAAGCTATTTCAAATTAAAAACTATTTGGCTCTTTTACAAATATGTTCCTTTACGCATTTTGCCATTAAAATATGGTCGCATACGTTAGGAATATAAAAAGGCAAACCGTAAGAAGTAAACCCGGCTTTAAGATAAAAATCTTGGGCGTCGACTCGGGAATTGCACCACAAGAAATGCGTCGACCGATTAAGACACAAAAATTCGCAATATTTTATCAAAGCTTGACCGTAACCTTTATGTTGATATTCTTTTTCTATCGCCATACCTCTAAGTTGAAACTGTGGAGAAAAATCAAATGTTTGGTTGCTACTAAGCATTAGCGAAGCGCAACCCACTAAAAGGTCGCCTATAAAAAGTCCAACGTGAAGCGTAGTCGGGTAGTCGTCGCCTATAAAGTTAACCGCTAAAAGAGATTCTTCCGGACAAAGCAACTTATGACGCAAATTATAAATCTCACAAACTTCTACTAAACGCATATTGATTATATCCATAATTGTGTTCTCCTTGTCTAAAAAAATATCACATTTAAGCGGTTTTGTCAATAAATTAGCTATTTACAAGTTATAGAAATGTGATATAATGTAATTTACCAAGGAGGGGTAAACTTATGCAAACAAAATTGGAAGTTGGAAAACTTCTTGACGAAAATGGGCGTCTTAAACAAGCCGGATACGCTACCTTTATGGCAAAGGACTATTGTAGAGAAGACATAAAGGCTGGCAAAATGCGAATAAAAGAATGGGACTACTATATAGTGACTAACGGCAAAATTGCCCTCGCTCTTACGGTTGCAGACAATTCCTATATGTCGCTTGCTTCGGCTAGTTTTTTAGATTTAACAAAATCTAGTTACAAAACAACTAGCGAAATGAAATTCTTTACTTTTGGCAAACTTAATCTTCCTAGTAGTATTAATGAGGGCGATATTTACTACGACACTAAACGAGCCAAAATTCACTTTATTAAAGAAAAAACAAGACGTCAATTAGTATGCGTCTTTAACGAATTTGACAAAAATACTAGGTTAGAAGCAAATTTAATTTTAACAGACTTTCCAAAAGACTCTATGGTAATCGCTACCCCTTACGCCGAAGACAAACTTGCATTCTACTATAACTGCAAAATAAATTGTATGAAGGCTAGCGGTTATGTCAAAGTTGGAGATACTAGATATGACTTTGACGAGCAAGACTCGTTTGGCACTCTTGATTGGGGCAGAGGAGTTTGGACATACAAAAATACTTGGTACTGGGGCAGTTTATCTTGCCAAATAGACGGTCACAAAGTAGGCTTTAATATTGGTTACGGGTTTGGCGACACAAGCTCGGCAAGCGAAAATATGATATTCTACGACGGAATTGCTCACAAGACCGATAGATTGACATTTAATATCCCCAAAAAAGACAACGCCGACGATTTCTTGTCGACTTGGACAATTACAAGCAACGACAAACGCATAAATCTTAATTTTGTTCCTATAATCGACCGCAAAGATTATACTAATATAGGTATTCTTTGCACTAATCAACATCAAGTTTTTGGTAAATTTAGCGGGACTCTTACGCTTGACGACGGACAAACAATACAGTTAAATGATTGCGTAGGCTTTGCCGAAAAAGTTTACAACAAGTGGTAGGACAAAAACGATACGCTTAAAATATTAAGCGTAGAATAAATTAAAAAAAGTTATAAGCGATATTTAAAAACAATCAAGACTTGCGTCAAACAAAAAAAACTTTGGTAAATTACCAAAGTTTTTTTGTTGTAATTATAAATTATTAAAGTTAAAAACCATTGTAGATATAAATTGTATTGAGGTCAAATATTACAAACCAAAAATATGTGTTAGATAAATCTCGTTTGCTTAATAGGTTGAGCTAACTTTTTAGCTTTGTATTGTTTAAGAGCGGTTGCTAATTGGTCGGGACAGCTAGTAGACTTGTTACCGCAATGTATGCCCGAAAGCATCTCGATAGCTTTATCAATATCCATACCCTCGACAAGTTTGCTTATGCCTTGAAGATTGCCGTTGCACCCCCCGGTATATACTACGTTATGCAGTTTGTTGTCCTCTATTGTAAAATCAATCGATACCGAGCAAGTGCCGGAAGTTAAATATCTCATTAGTTATCCCCTTTTAGTTTTTTATTTATTATATATTATTATCAACAAATTGACAAGAAAAATTCCCCTTAAAATGAGAAATAGGAGTATGTAATTGGGGTAAACTACATATTCCTAAGACTCTATCATCATTATAAGGAGGGTCAAACATAACGCATAGCTGTGTCACATTTGTAATCCTAGTATAATTTAACTGTGTGACAAGTTAGTGAAAATAAAATGAAGATATGGTTATAATTTATTTATCACTTTTTTGATTTTGCTTTACAAGTTTCAACTCGAAGTAGAAATCACTACCTTTGCCTTCAATACTATTTACGCCGTATGGCGCAGAGTGCAATTGCATAATATTACGCACTATCGACAGCCCTAGCCCTGTGCCTTGACTACGAGTGTGCGAGGCGCTTGTGCGGTAAAATCTATCCCAAATACGAACGGTATCTTTGGGGCTGAGTCCGCAACCCGTATCGAAACAATCAAAGCGAGCAACGCCGTTGACTTCTTTAAGCGTTATAGTAACTCTTTTGTCTTCGCCCGTATAGGCAAACGCATTGGAAATATAATTATACAATACGGTTTGTATTTGTTCCCTGTCGGCGTTTACAATCAATGACGGTTCAATTTGAGTCTTAAAGACATAGCCTTGTTCTTGTTTGACCTTGAATACTTCGGCTACCGACTCGGTCAAAGCCGATAAGTCAAACTCTTGTATGTTAAGGGCGGTTGTGCCAGCTTCTGACAAAGATAAACTTACCATATCGTTTACTAAGGCAGTTATGCGGTCAACTTCTTTAATAATTAGGTCAAGGCTCTCTTTTTTGCGTGCTTCGGGAGCGTTTGGAAAGTCAATCAACATTTCGGTATAAGACTTAATTAAAGTTAACGGAGTTTTTAAGTCGTGAGTGACGTTAGCTACCACGTCTCGACGCAAATTCTCGGTTTGTTCAAGTTCCTTTGTGACATAATTTAGCGTTTCGGCTAGTTCGTCTATCTCGTTATAGCCGTTGCCCTCAAATCGAAGGTCATATTTGCCCTTAGCTAGCTGTCTTGCCGAAGCGGACATCTTGACAATAGGCTTAGACAAGTGACTAGATAATAAATAAGAAGCAATTAAAGCAAGGACAAACGCAGCTATCGTCGTCCACAGTAATTGCACCGACATAATTTTGTTGGCGCTTTCTCTTATAAGCATTGGCGTGCTACACGACATAAATAATTGTTCGCCATTTAGATAAATAATGCGATAATATACAAGAAGTTGTTCGTCGTGATTTGAAGAAAAGATTAGTGACGAATCGCTAGTCTTGTCGTCATTAATCATTTTAACGGCTAGATTGTTAAGTTTGTCTTTTTTATAAGTTGAAATATCGTATTTAATCTCTTCGAAAGAAAAAGTATAGGGGTTGCAGTGCAATACACATTGAGTAAAGTCGATTTCGCCATTCTTCATTACAAAAACATCAACTTCGGCGCAACTGCTTGACGCTATAACGTGTACTTGGGCAAGCGAATTTGGCAAACCCGGCAATAGTTCGACAATTTCGTCGGCGGTATCACGCATTCCCGCAAGGCGGGCTTGTTTGAAAGATAGACCGTTGAGAACAGCGCCAAAAACCCACACTAAACCGATAATGGCTATCGAAAATAATGCGAAGTAAAACCATATTCTAGGTTGAAGCCCGTTTAGCTCTTGTTTGAGCTGAGGCTTAGTTTTATTCTTGGTACTCAAATTTGTAACCTAGCCCCCTTAGCGTAATAATACAGTTGCGGTATGTTCCTAAATTGCCACGTAACGTCTTAATATGCGTGTCTACCGTACGGTCGTCGCCAAAGAAGTCAAAACCCCAAACGTCTTGCAATAATTTCTCACGGCTAACCGCAAGCCCTTTATTGCGAACTAAATAAAATAGTAATTCGTATTCCTTAGGAGTAAGCTCGACTTTAACTCCGTCAACAAGAACGTTTCTGCCGTCAAAATCAATGGTAAGCCCGCCAAATTTAAGTAAGGCTCGGTTTGTTTGATTAGTTCTAGCTAGAACAGCTTTAATGCGAGCAACAACTTCTTTTGGAGAGAAAGGTTTGGTGATGTAGTCGTCTGCGCCTATTTCAAAGCCAAATAACTTGTCATACTCTTGTCCTCTTGCGGTAAGCATAATTATTGGGGTATTGTGAGTTTTGCGTATTTCTTTAAAAGCGCTGATACCGTCAAGTTTGGGCATCATAATATCCATAATAATAAGGTCGTATTTGTTTAATTTACATTTGCTTACGGCTTGTAAACCGTCGTTTGCAGTATCAACCTCAAATTCTTCATATTTGAGATACTCTTCTAACAAACTGCAAATCATAGCTTCGTCGTCTACAACTAAAATTTTATACATCGTATTTTCTCCATCATTTAATTTGTATTAATAATATCACATATTTGTGACAATATTATGAAAAAGTTAAAATAAATATAAGATATTGTGTGATAAAATATAAGAATCGTTGACAATTTTAAACCAAAAGTAGCTTATTTAAGTAAAAATTGCTAAATAGCGTAAACGCTATAAAAAAAGTAACTGCGCTTTTACGCAGTTACTTTGTAAACATTGTGTAAATAAAAACTAGATAAGAATCCAAATCTTTTTGTAAACTATCATACAGAATAAGTCAACAAGCCAGAAAAACCAACCGAAGAAAATTCTAATTACGCCGAAAAGATAATTTTTTCTTGAAAAAGCTGTTAGAATACCAAATAACCAACAGGTAACCGGTATAATTGTAAAAATCAAACTGATGAAATACCCTAAACCAAAGTAACCCTTAATTCCTGAACTCGAACTCATAGAAACCTCCAAAAAAATAATATTTAGTGTAACTTATAACAAGTTACCTTTAACCTAAGTTTATGTCGCTTAACGTTAATTAACCCAAATAATCTCTTTATTCATTAAAGAAACACAGGTTAAAAAGTCGCTACTTGTAAGAGCAACCGTTGCGGTATTGTCTGTTGGGTGAAACCGCACTCTATTTGCCGACAAAATTTGTCGGTCGAGCATAAGCCCGACGCTTACGCTTGACTGATTTAAAAAACAAAAAGGCGAAACGCTACCACGCTTAACGCCGAGAAATTCGATTAACTTGTCTTGACTTGCAAATTCAAATTTATCTGCGCAAACATAACTAGCTAAGAAACGCATATCGGCTCGCTTGTCAAAAGGTAACACTATCATAAAATATCTAGGAGATTTCTTGTCTTTGACCAGCAAACTCTTGTAACTACAACAATCGGGAATATGAACGATATTCTTGCTATCCTCTACCGAAACTACGGCTGGGTGTCTAAATAATTCGTATTTAATATTATTAGCGTCTAAAAAGCTTAATACGGCATTTATCATAACTATATGATATCACTTAAAAAAACATTGTCAAGTCGCTAAAAGATAATACTTAGTTAAAATAGCTATTTAGGTAGAATAAAGATAAAGCATAATTCCGTTAAATATTGCTTCGACAAGTTGAGCTTGATAGTCGGGGCTACTTAGCAACTCCGCCTCCCTCTCGTTAGAGAGAAAACCGCACTCGACAATAATGCAGGGCATACTTGCAACGCACTGTAAAATGTAAAACTCGCCCGATAAGCACTCGTGAGCGTTACCCGTAAAGTCGTTGAGAACTTTTTGCATAGTTAAGGCAAATTTTTGTGATACTTCATCTTTTTCTTGGAAAAATACCTGCGGTCCGCAACGAGAAGACGAGGAAAACTTGTTCATGTGAATAGACACAAGCAAATTTGGGTTTGCTTGCCGTATTATTTCACGACGCTTACGCATATCTCGCAACTTAAAACCATTAGTTAGCTCGCCATATAAGCCGTCTTTGTTTTGCCTAGTGTTGACGACGGCAATATTTAAACTTTGTAATCTCTTAGTCAATAGCTGAGCGTATATTAGATTTAGCTCGCTTTCGCAAACACCGCTTTTTGCCACCACTCCGCCGTCTGCTCCGCCGTGTCCTGCGTCTAGCACGATTACATAGGTAGGCGTAGGTAAAACGCTATAAGTCGCAACAAAACATAACGAATATATAGTAAAAAGTAGAACAAATATCGTTAGAAAAAGACTTAAAAAAGCGTACAATTTTATATCAATATTACGTGTTTTATTCAAAATTTTACAAAAACCCCCTTTTTTCGCATAGATTTGACCAAATAAGTGGATAGTTATACACTATTCCACAAAGTTATCCACATAAACGTTTGTTCGTGTGCATTAGATGTTTCATAGAAGGTGTGAAACGGTAAAACACTTTGCGCTGTTGTATCTTATGAGCAATATAGCCACTTTTAGACAACTTTTTAAGACAAAACAAAAAAATTACAAGCTTGTCAAGCGTTGCCTTGACTAGAAAACAAAACATATTTGATAATTTAAACTAACAAAAAAATGAGTCAAAATATTGACTCATTTTTTTTGGGGAGGAAAACTTGCGACTCATAAAAATGGTTTTAGGTCTATTCAAAAGCATTTTTACAAACTTAAAACGCTTTAAAATACATTATTCGATAGCGATATGCTTTGCGGTAGGAATTTTAGCTTCTTCCTTCTTGACGTTGACGGTTAAAATGCCGTTATCGAACTTAGCCGAAATATCTTGTTCGGTTATGTCGCCTACATAGTAGGAGCGTGAACAACTGCCAAACGTTCTTTCCCTGCGAATATAGCCGTGTTCTTCTTTCTCTTTGTTTTGATTACTCTTTGCGGATATTTCTAGATATCCGTCCTCGATGTTTAAGCTAATATCGTCCTTGTTAAAGCCGGCTAAGTCAATCTCGAAAAGATAGTGACCGTCTTTTTCGGTAATATCTGTTTTCATTAAATCGTTCTTGCTAAAAAAAGCATTTCTAGGTTGGATAAAAGCGTCAAACATACCATCAAATAAATCGTCTTGTACTGGTCTTAAAAATTTCATAATTGTTATCTCCTTTTATTAATTTTAATTTATTAGCAATAGATTGATTTGAGTGTTAGCACTCTCACCTCTTGATTGCTAACACTATTATAGCACTACGCTTTCTTTTGTCAATGCTTTTTTACTATTTTTTGTGTGATATTTTTGTGATATTTTTAGCGCTATTTTAAATTCTTGCAAAAGTTGTATTGTCTTCTTTGCGACTAGCGAGTTCTTCAATCGGGTGAGGCTTTGTTTCGTAGCGATAGTCTTGACCTAATTCGTCAATATGCTTGCAAATAACCTTGTGCGAAGGCGTAGTTTTGGCGTCGCCGTTTATTGCCTCTTGATATTTTGCATAATCGCTATTTTTATCAAGATTAGAAACTTTGATATAATCTTCTTTGTCACCCGTTTGAGTAGCGCTATCCTCTATTACTTTGCGTACATAGTCAATATTAGAGCTAAATTGAAGAAGTTTAGGGTAATCTCCCTTACCTACAACTTGGGCAAATTCCTTTTGTTCGTATTTATTTAACAAATGAGTAGCGTAATGCAAATGAGCGACTTCTTGTTCGTAGATGCGAGCGTAAATATCTTTAATATATTTGTCCGGCTCGTCGTTATAAAGAGAATAGTACAAATAACATTCGGTATATTCGTGCATAACAAGGTTTTCTAGCATTGTGCAATTAGTATCTAGCAAACAACCATAGCTAGTAACGTGCTGTTCTTCGATTAAAGCTATTTCCGCATACAAATCTCTGCCAACCTTGTTAGGATAAAAGCCTAATTGATTCATATAGTAATTCATAGTTTGTTGTTCGGCGGCGGTAATAATACCAACATTTAATTTTGTCGCCAAACTTGCCTTAGTAAAATTGCAGTAACGCTTTACGTCGTCTGCCGGATAACGATGTTCGGCTATCGTAGGGCGGGCAGGCATAATCTCGGTAAGCTTGCCGACGAGTTCTTCCGCCTTCTGTTTAGTGTCCATTTCAAGCAAATTAGCGTAACGATATAAGTGGTCAAAATCTTCTAATAATGCAAAGTCTAATGCGTGCTTGACATATTTATCGGGTTCGTTTTTGGCTAAAATCGAAGTAAGTTCGACGGCAAGTTGCTCGTAGCCAATCGTATGTTGAAGAATTGTCTCGCTAATCGGTTTAAGACTGCTTAATAACTTTTGTTGCATTTGCTCGCTCTTTCTAAGCAGAGCAAGGTCACGACGCAAGTCGTTGTCGGGACAGTTTCGAGATGCGCAGTGAGAGAATTTAACAGCTTCAAATTCTGCGCCATTTGCAAGAATTATTCTCAACTTCGTAAAAGGTTCGACGGTCTTAGGGTCGTAAGGTTTAGCCGATAACTCAGTCCAATTCATATATGTTTTATCTAGCGAAATGGGCTTACATTTAAAAGGATTGTCGTTCATAAATAAAATCTCCTTGTCTTTTAATAAAATTGTTGACAAAAAACCGCTTTGTAAACAAAAAATCAAAAAATGTTGACAAATAGTTAGAAAGACTATAAAATGATTAAGGAGGATTAAAAAATGATAGACCGTTGTTCTAACTGCGGAGCTCCCCGCAAAGATATGCTAAATAAATATTGTCCGTACTGTAATACGCCGTATTCGATTGAAGGTTCTAGGTGGGACGAAACGCACAAAACGACAGATAACTTCTCGACTGCGCAAAGCGACTATGACCAAACAACTGCGTCAAACAGTCAATCAACTCAAAGTCAAGCTCAACCAAAAGAAACGTTAGACGACAAATTTGAACGTAAAATCAGCGAGATGACTTCTAACCGCCGAATTATGATAGGGCTATTTGCAATCTTTTTTGGTTGGTTTGGTTTGCATTACTTTTTAAGAGGCGCTATATTTAAAGGCGTGCTTTGTTGCGTATTCTTAGCGACGGGAATACCGGCTATAATCGGGGTGGTTGAGGGCTGTTCGTATTTGCTAACTAGCGACCAACGTTTTAGAGAAAAATATCCCCAATATTACGATTAAACGCATAAATGTTTTTAAATTGTTTTACAAATACTCTAACGCTTAGCTATAAACAATTTAAAACCCTTAAAAACTACTTAAAAACTTAATTTAAAAAAGAACAGCTTAATTTTTTAAACTGTTCTTTTTTTTAGATATTAATTTAATTAAATGGTAAAAACGTATTTATTTACTAGCCGTTAAAGACTATTTAGAATAGAGTTCTACTACGTTTAACAAAATTTGTACGACTTTTTCCATTGATTGGCTTGTAATATACTCGTACCTACCGTGAAAATTATACCCGCCCGTGCATAAGTTTGGACAAGGTAAGCCCATAAATGATAATCTTGCGCCGTCAGTACCGCCACGAATAGGCATAACTTTGGGTTCGACATTTGCTAATATCATAGCCTGTTTAGCGTTATCGATTAAGTGGATATGAGGAAGAATCTTCTCGTACATATTAAAATAGCTGTCTTTAAGCGTTAATTTTACTGTCCCCTTGCCATACTTTACATTGATAAAGTCGCAAATTTGTTTCATCAATTTCTTTTTATCTTCAAATTTATCAATATTATGATCTCTTATAATGTAGTTGCACTTAGTATAATCAACGTTGCCGACTATATTGTCAAGATGGAAAAAGCCTTCGTACCCTTCGGTATACATAGGATTTTGTTCCTTAGGTAACATAGAAAACAGCTCTTGCGCAATTAAAATAGCGTTGAGCATTTTATTTTTAGCCGTGCCGGGGTGAATTGAAACGCCAAAAACTTCTACAAGAGCAGAGGCTGCGTTAAAATTCTCATATTCTATCTCGCCTAATTCGCCTCCGTCTATTGTATAGGCAAAGTCTGCGCCAAAGCGTGAAACATCAAAAAAGTCTGCGCCCCTGCCGACTTCCTCGTCGGGGGTAAAAGCTATTGATATTTCACCGTGCAAAATTGATTTATCTGTAAGTAAAATTTGAGCAAGTTGCATAATTTCGGCAACGCCTGCCTTGTCGTCTGCGCCTAAAAGAGTTTGCCCATTAGTACAAATGACGGTTTCGTTTATGTGATTGAGAAGCGATTTATATTCTTTACTACTCAAAACATAGCCTTTGCCCATTTTAATGTCGCCACCGTCATAGTTATCTGTAATTACAGGACAAACATCAGTATCGCTTACTGCCGGACTAGTGTCTACGTGGGCAATAAAACCTAGCGTCGACTTAGTCTTAGTTGTAGCGGGTATTGTTGCGTAGACATAGTTATGTTGGTCAATTAGGCAATTAGTCGCCCCTAAGTCAACAAGCTCGTTGTAAAGCATTTGCGATAAGTTGCGTTGTTTAATCGTACTTGGAACTTCTTCGCAATCGGGACACGACATAGTGTCTACCGAAACGTACCTTAAAAACTTTTCTGTTACTGTCATAATATTATCCTCTCTCCTCGTCTAAATAAGTTGCTTGTAAGTCGGCGACATGTAGCAATACGCATAGGTCAAATTTATCAAACGCTTCGGAAATTGAATAGCTACCGCCCTTGACTCGGTCATCAAATCCGCCCATGTGCCAGTTAATCGCCATTGCCTCGTCTGCGGTTAAACGCATAAAATTTTGTATAATAAATACGCTCTTTTCGCCGTGTCCGTAAGGAAGTTTCTCTTTTACGGTGTAATATGGCTTTTGCGTCCATTCGCCGTTTACCTTAGAGTTACGATATTCGGTTACGTATGTATTTATCTTGCATATATCGTGTAAAAGGGCGCAAATAGCTATTGTTTCAAGCGAATAATGGTTTTGATAGTCGTCGCCAAACTCATTCTCGACAAGATTAACCAAACGGTTATAAACGTGGACGCTATGCTCGCATAAACCGCCTTCGTAAGAAGAATGAAATTTTGTAGACGACGGAGCGGTAAAAAAGTCGCTCTTTACTAAATATTCTAATAATTCTTTGCTACCTTCTCGTGCAATAGAACTATTATACAAACTTAAAAACTTTTCTTTCATAGTTTACCTCTTATATTTTTCTAGTTTTGCTATTTTTGATAGTTTTAATATTCTGCAATCGTTTTTGTTTTAGCGGACTTATTTAGATTATATCCACTTATACAGTTTTGGCATAATGCGTTTATGACAAGTTGTGGTATGATAACGCTCAATAATTGCCTGCGAGCGAGGACTAACGGGAATGCCCATCATAACTTTTTCAATTTCGTCATAAGTAACGCCTAGCTCGTTCTCGTCGGTTTGACCTTCGTAAAGTCCTGCCGAAGGGCGTTTGCTTATTATTGAACTTGGCGCATTGAGATATCTTAAAAAGTCATAAACTTCGCTAACCGTAAGGTCGGCAATACAATTAAAGTCGCTTGCCCCGTCGCCCCACTTAGTAAAGTAGCCCATATATAGTTCGCATGCGTTGCCCGTACCGGCAACGACACAACCACGAGTTTGGGCGATAGAATAAAGAGTAGTCATTCTTAGTCTTGGAGCTATATTTGATATTGATTGAGGCGAAAGCTGTTGGCAAGCAAGTTTATCTAATAAATCTTGTTTAAGGCTGGTTAAATCTACCGTAATATTTGGTATGTTAAATTGCTTAGAACAAACTAACGCATCTTGCATATCGGTAGAATAATTGACGGCGCTAGAACAAGGCATAATTACGCCCAACGTGTTGTCGCAAGCAAGTTTGCAAATAATTGATACAAGCGTGCAATCTTTACCGCCCGAATTGCCATAAACTATGCCTTTTGCGTGAGCGTCATATAGAACCTCACGAACAAATTTTATTCTACGGCTAAGTTCGGTTTGCCAGTCTTTTAAAAATTCCATTTTTTATTTTTGCCCCCTAGACTTACTTTTTTAAGCGGTATTTGTTTTATTATGCCACGTCAATATAATTAATCGCAAGTATTTGCATACAACAATTATTTTAAGCGACTTTTAAGTTGTTAAGAGTAGTGTTGAGTAAGCGCTACTAGAAATGCTATTTTATAATGTCGTTTGAGTCGTTTGACGAATTTGGTTGGTCGTTTTGGTCGGTTGAAGAGTTAGAACTAGCAGAATTAGTCAAGTCACCTGCGCTAGAAGATAAATTATCTTGTTCTAAAACATCTTCGATATGCTCTTTCGAATTAAGTTCTTGCATATTAATATCGTCTTTCGAATTAAGTTCTTGCATATTAATATCGTCTTGCGAATTAAGTTCTTGCATACTAATATCGTCTTGCGAATTTGATTCGTTTTCGTCTGCTTCAAGCGCAAATTGCTCGTTTTGCTCTCTCTCGGCTTGCTCTACCATTTGTTTATTCTCTTGCATATATTTCTTTGCGTCGGGTATTACCGAAATAAAATAGCCGATACCTGTTATAAAAGAAAGTATTCGACACAAAAACAGCATAGCCATATTGAGATAAGGTATCCAGGAAAAAATTGCATAAACTAGATAAATTAGAAAATCAACGGGTATTAGTACAACAAATAATGGTAGCCCGATAATTATACATAAAGTCTTGGCTACGCAATAAAAGAAATTTCTACTTGTATAGGTAAATAGCCGTTTGAATCTATCATAATAATAAGTTCTCATTTCGCCCTCCGTTAAGATTATATATTGTATTGTACCATATTTAAAGACAAAATTACAATAGATTATGTAAAAATTAGACAATAAAAAAGGGCGCTACTTAAAACGCCCTTACAGCCAAAAACAACTAAAAAATAAAAACCATTGTACGTACTGGCGTCTTACTCTTTATTGTCAATTTTTGGTTACGACTTATTAAATTTACAATCTTTAAGCCTTATTTAGTTTGCGCATTACGCTTTGTGAGTTAGCGCAAGCGCTAGACTTGCAAATGACGCTAAACCAAAAATATATACCCCTACGCCCATTAATGCCTTGTAGCTTGTGCTACCTATTTCAACATTTATATTGGTAAATAATATTATCGCTCCAATAATAGTAAGTATAGCGACTAAGGAAGCTAGAATAGAAATTATTTTGGCTATATTAATATAAATCTTCTTTTTAAGAAAAATACCTAAACAAATCAATGTAAGCATAGAAACGCCAAGTATAATTGATAAAAATGCGCCAAGCGAAACGGCAAAAGTTCCAAATTCGATATCGTCGAGAGAAATACCGATTACGCTAGCGATAGCTTTAATTTCAGGGCTTGCAGGCTCGCCTGTAAATAAAGTTTGGGTTAAATCAATGCCATTACTATTTTCGACATTAGGCTTTCCGCCAAAAACAATAGTTTGACACGACGTAAAAGGCAGGAAGAAAGCAACAATCATAGCGAGGGCGCAAACCGCCATTACTATTAGGTTGATGCTAATGTTAAATTTTTTGGTCTTCTTTTTTGATTTTGTCATAAAAATCTCCTTATATGTTGTTATTTGTTTAAGTAGGTTCAAAAATGTTTATAACAAATTTGCCTTGCAATTTGTAAACATTATCGACTAAAACTTGTAGACCGCTTCGTGAATAATCTCGCAAACCGTCGGGTGGGGAAAAACTAAGCGTTTAATTTGTTCTAGGTCGACGTTTAAATTGATTAAATTAGATGCGACAACTATAAATTCGCTGGCGTATGTTCCAAAAATGTGCATACCTATTAATTTATTGGTGGTGTTAGAGAGCAACACTCTGCAAAAGCCATTTACCTTAGCGTTTTCGGCGACATATCTACCCGAATAAGCTAGCGACAACTCGACTAATTTATAATCTAAACATTTCTCTTGGGCTGATTGTTGACTCTCCCCTACGCTTGCAACTTCGGGAAAAGTATATATAACCGAAGGAATTGCCGTATAGTCAATAGCGTCAGGTCGACCGCAAATAGTGTTTACTGCAACTTCGCCTTCTCGATAAGCCGTATGGGCTAGCATAACCTTGCCGTTACAGTCGCCTATTGCGTAACAGTTAGGAACATTCGTACGCATTTGATTGTCTGTTACAATAGCTCTACGAGCAAGCGTAATATTTAAATTTTCTAGTCCAAAACCGCTAACGTTAGCTACCCTGCCGATAGACAACAAAACTTTGTCGCAGGCAACCGAATTTGCAACTTCGCCTTCTACGTAGTTAACTTTGCCGTCTTCGAAACTAACGACCTTGCACCCTAATTTAAATTCGACGTTCTTTTGGGCTAAAACTTTTTGTAACGCTTGTACTGTTTGTAGGTCGATTGGATTTGCAATGCGGTCAAGCATTTCTATTACCGTAACCTTACAGTTTAAGGTTGAAAAATAACACGCCATTTCTAGCCCGATTACGCCCCCGCCTATTATAGCTAAATGCTCGGGCAAAACTGTTAAATTAAGAATTTCTCGGTTGGTTAAAACAAAGCCTTTTTCAATTTGTTGGACAAGCCCTTCTATTGGAGGAACAAGACAACTCGACCCTGAGGCTACTAAAAGGTAGTCGCTAAAATAATCTTGGTCGTTGCAGTTTACCACAAATTTATCCGCTTCTTTTGCCTTGATTACGGCGTATCCGTTAATTACGGTCACATTTGAGGCTTTAAGTTGCGCCTTAATGCCACGAACAAGTCTAGTCACTACAAAGTCCTTACGCTTAATTATTGCCTCTTGGCTTGCCGTTACATTGCCGTTTAGCGTTATGCCGTAGCTGTCTAAGTGATTTGCTTGGTCAAACATCTTTGCCGAATAGAGCAAACTTTTGCTTGGCACACAACCCTCGTTTAAACATACTCCGCCAATTTCTCTACCTTCAAAGATTGCAACCGTAAGACCGGCTTTGCTTGCAAGCTCGGCAGAGTGGTAACCGCCGGGACCTGCGCCTATAATAATTAAATCAAAAGAAGTCATAATTAATTTCCTCCACGTATTTATCTTACTTATAAATCTTACCACATAAATAAATAATAAGCAATTATCAAAGGCTAGACTAAAACAAATTCTTATTAAAAATATCTATAAAGACTGCTGGCAATTTGGAATATAAATATAACTGTTAATTCGCCTTAAATATTGACTAAGCGCCTACCTTATGATACTATTTAATTATTGTATGTTTGGAGAAAAGTTTGAAAAATTTGTTGCTTAAACTTAAAGATTCGGCAATATCTGTGCTACCTATTACGGCTATTGTATTGCTACTTGGTATATTTGTTGTAAAACTAGATATAGACAGCATTCTTACTTTTTGCTTTGGCGCATTTCTTCTTATTATAGGTATGGGTTTGTTCTCGCTAGGAGCGGATACGGCAATAGTCAATATCGGCGCAAATATTGGCGCAAGCTTGACAAAAAAGCGTAGCCTTGCAAGAATAATTATAATTTGTTTCACCATAGGGCTAATAGTTACGGTTGCCGAACCCGACCTACTTGTGCTTGCCGAGCAACTCTCTAATTCGCTTAACAAATATTTACTAATACTTTGCGTAGCAATAGGAGTTGGAATTTTTTTGACTCTTGCCATACTAAAAACAATTTTTCAAATTTCTCTACAAAAACTATTGTTTGTAGCTTACTCGATTGTATTTATACTTGGAATATTTGTCCCAAAAGAATTTTTTCCGCTTGCGTTTGACGGAGGCGGAGTAACTACCGGACCTATGACCGTACCCTTTATTATGGCGCTTGGCATTGGCTTTGCCTCGACTATTAGTTCTAACCGACCCGACGACAATTTTGGCTTAGTTTCGCTTTGTACGGTTGGACCTATTATATCTATACTACTTATGGGCATTTTTGCCGATGTTTCGGCTCTGCAAAGTCAAGCGGTAACACAAGCGCCGGCGTTACAAGGCGGACTGATTGGAAAATTCTTTGTAGCTATGCCCAGTTACATTTTTGACGTTACGCTTGCTCTACTACCTATTATTATATTTTTCTTAATCTACAATTTTGCAGTCTTGCATTTGCCTAAAAAGTATATAATAAAAACAATGTTTGGCGTCTTTTATGTATTTGTAGGGCTTACGCTATTTTTAACAGGGGTTAACGTAGGATTTGCCGCAGTTGGAAAAATACTTGGTAGCAAGATTATTTCTAGCCCTTATTCGTGGTTGATTATTCCCGTTGGGGCATTAATAGGCTTCTTTATTGTAGTCGCCGAGCCAGCAGTTCACGTGCTTAACGAACAAGTCGAACAAATTAGCAACGGTTTGATAAAAAAGAAACAAATGATGCTGTCGCTTATGTTTGGCGTTTCGCTTGCCGTTGCGCTATCAATGTTGAGAATTGTAGCTAGCCTAAGTATTTGGTGGTTTATTCTACCCGGCTATGCAGTTGCCTTTATACTTTCGCTATTTACGCCTAAAATATATTCCGCAATAGCCTTTGACAGCGGAGGCGTAGCAAGCGGACCTATGACGGCGACATTTCTACTCCCCTTTGCGCTTGGGGTATGCTCGGCAAAGCAAGGCAACATCTTTACCGACGCTTTTGGAATAGTAGCTCTTGTAGCTATGACGCCGGTAGTTACCATACAAATACTTGGGCTTGTCGCAACGATTAAACAAAAGAAACATATCAAACAACTGGAATTTGAGGCTGTAAAACAAAACGCAAGCGAACAAGATAGTATGGTGGTCTTTGACGCTTTGAGTAAAACTAACCGAAAAAAGCGTAAAAATATTCAGGTTGCCAGCATACAAAAAAATGAAACACTCCAAACTCAAACACAGCCAAGCGATAACGCAGACATTATAAAAATAGAACAACCAACCCTTATAGAAGTCGAACAAACAATAAATAATGTTGACGCAAAAGAGGCTACAACTCAAAAAGATAATATTAATCAAGATACGGTTCAAAGCGTAGACCTAGCAACCATAAACTTAAATACCCTTAAAGAAGTGGCGACAATCACAGTAGAAAACGCCACAAAGGAGAACGATGAACACACCAATTAAATTATTATGTCTAATACTGCCCCGAAATAAGGGCGAAACTGCAATAAAAGTGTTGAGCGACAATTCAGTTTTTTTCAACATTCTTACCTACGCAAGAGGCACAGCTCCGCAAGAAATTGAAAATATACTAGGACTAGGCGACAGTAAGGTCGACGTAGTCTTTTCACTAGTAGCTTCAACTAAAACCAAGCAGGTCTTAACTCAGCTAAACGATAAGCTAAATTTAACCGAAGTTGGCGGGGGCATAGCCTTCTATATGCCAATTACAAGTATGTCGTCGCTTCAACTATATAATTATTGCGCTCAAACGGAGGAAAATTAAATGGAACTTAGTTTAATAATCACAGTAGTCAATCGAGGTTACGCCGAAGCGGTTATGGACGCAGGTCGAGCAAAAGGCGCTAGGGGCGGAACAATAATCAACGGACGAGGAACAGGCGCAGAACACGCTAAACAATTCTTCAACCTCGTAATCGAGGCTGAAAAAGAACTTGTATTAATTATAGCCCCAAGCGACAAATGCGGAGAAATTATGGAAAACATAAGACTACTTGTCGGGCTAAACACTAATGGTAAAGGTATAGCCTTTTCTTTGCCGGTAGAAGAAGCCGTCGGGCTGAATATTTAAGACAAATTAACCAATCTAAACTAATACGAAGATTAAAAGTTTAACTATATAGTTAAACTTTTCTAATTATTTATCAAAATAAACAAACAAAAACGCTCTAACTTATGTTAGAGCGTTTAATGTGTTTGTGAGTGGTGGAGGTGGCGAGACTTGCACTCGCGTACCAATGCGTAGCTGAAAGACTTTCTTTCACGCTTAGCCTAGTTTTTTTAATTTCCTCGCAAATGCCCTAATAGGCAAGAACAAATGTAAGTAATATGTGGCGGACGGCAAACTTGCTACATAGTCGCAACTTGCCCTTAAACCGTTTTAAATTACGCCGAAATACTGCCAAACGGTAAACCGTACCCGACGAGCCACTTAATTAAGCAGCGTAAGCTAATCTGTTAGAACTAACTTGTGTATTATTATTTTTTGCGTTTAAAAATTTGTTGATTTTTTACAAAGATTCAACGACTTCGGCGTGCTTATCCAACCTCTATCCGCACAGGGCGAATCTATAACACCCCCACTAACTGTAAATATTCTAACATATTATAGGCAATTTGTCAATTTATTATATGTTAGCAAAAACTTTTTTTGATATTTATCTAATAAAATTTAGGTAAAGTTCGGCGTATAGGCTGAAAAAACTATAAATTAGCTTAGTTTATTGATTAATTACTTCTTTTGCGTTATAATAAACAAAAAAGAAAAAGGAAAGTCTATGCCACAAACTGCTCCTAATTACAAAGTTGCGCATTGCGGACTACATTTTTATGAAGAACCGCCTATAAGCTCGGGCAAAGGTAGCGGTACAATCTTTTTTAGCGGTTGCAATCTACACTGCATTTATTGCCAAAATTATCAAATTTCTCAACAAAGAAAGGGAACAATAATAAGCGAACAAGGCTTGTTTGAAATGATGTTATCTTTGCAAGAACAAGGAGCGAATAACATCAATCTTGTAAGTCCAAGCCACTATATAAAGTGTCTTGCGTTGTCGCTACCAAAAATTAAAAATAAACTCAAAATTCCTATTGTATACAATACAAGTAGCTATGATAAAGTTGAAGATTTAGCTACGCTTAGGGGGCTAATCGACATCTATCTAGCCGACCTTAAATATGTTTCGCCCGAAATTAGTTTAGCCTTTTCGGGAGTTGACGACTACTTTAAAGTAGCGTCAAAAGCTATTGAAGAAATGCTTGCTCAACAAAGCAAAAATGTTATTTATAAAGGCATAATGAAAAGAGGCGTTATTATTAGACATCTAGCCTTGCCTAGCCTTAGTCAAGATAGCAGACTTGCGCTAGACTATCTTGCAACGTTAAACAAGCCTATTATCAGTCTTATGTCGCAATACGTGCCAATGTATAAAGCGATATATCCACTAAACCGCAAACTAAGCAAGCACGAATACGATAGCTTGTGTCAATATATGGCAAATTTAGGGCTTAACAAGGGTTACTTACAGCAACAAGATTCGGCGTCAAGCCAATATATCCCACTATTTAATCTAATTAACGAGGAGAAGAAATGATAGCAATTATTTGCGCTTTACAAAGCGAAGCTGAGGCGATACTTAGCAGTTTAACTATCACAGGGCAAAAAACCGTTCTAATAGACCACGCTTTATACTCTTTTGACTATGACGGCGTTGAGGGCATTATGCTAGTTTCCGGCGTAGGCAAAGTAAACTCCGCTATCGCTACGCAATACGCTATCGATATCTATAAGGCTAAATTAATATTTAATTACGGAACCTGCGGAGCAAACCTAGGTAAAGCAAACTTAGGCGAGGTGTATTTAATAGATAAATGCGCTCAATATGACGTAGACATCAGCGAAATTGACGACGTTGCCGTAGGCGTTCTCAATGGTTGCGGTAACCCCTATTTATATACTACTTCTTGCGAACTAACAAACATATTTAAGGTGCGGTCGCTTGCAACGGGCGATAGATTTTCTTGCAAAGACGAATTAACCGAATTTATAGCCAAAAACTTTGACACTCAACTAAGAGATATGGAAGGCGCATCAATACTTCAAGTAGCAAACGCTAATGGGGTCGCTTGCGTTATGCTTAAAGGAGTGTCCGATTATGTGGGAAGTAGCAGTATCTCTATGTACAATACTTATGCTTCAAAGGCGCTTGTAGATATTTCAACTCACGTTTCAACTATTTTTGAGAGTTTAAATAAATTATTATGAGGACTTACCTTAATTTTGATTGGCAATTTGCCAAAAATAGCGATTTTACAAATTCGCAAGTAGTAAATATCCCCCATTCGAATTGTATTTTGCCGATAAGTTACGCTAGCGAGCTTGACTATCAATTTGTATCGTATTATCGCAATACTTTTAATGTCGAGGCTATTTCTAACGTCTTGCTGACCTTTACAGCAGTTGCCCACAAAGCAAACGTATATGTAAACGGTAAATTTGTTGGAACGCATAATTGCGGTTATACCGCATTTACATTTAATATAACTAACTATGTCGCAATCGGGCAAAATTTAGTTACGGTAGAAGTCGACAGCCGAGAAAATTTAAATTTTGCGCCCTTTGGAAATGTTATTGATTACTTAACTTACGGTGGAATGTATGGCGAAGTTTATCTTGACGAGTTAAACGAATATTATATTGAAGACGTCTTTGTAAACGGCTATGCGACAAGCAGTCCCTTTAACTTTAACGCCGAGATCACCTTAAACAAATATTGTAGCAAGTTGAGTTTATTATGTAGAGTTATAGAAAAAGAAGAAGTTAAACTTAACTATTTAGAGCAAGTTAAAGAAAAGGTTTCCGTTATATTTGCAAAATTAGACGAGGCAAAACTTTGGGACGTTGACAACCCTAACTTATATCAATTAAGTGTCGAACTGTTGCTTGATGGCAAAGTTATTGACAGCAAAAACCTCTCTTTTGGGTTTAGAGATTGCAAATTTACCAAAGAAGGATTTTTTCTTAATGGTAAAAAAATTAAACTAAGGGGGCTTAATCGCCATCAAAGCTACGCTTACGTTGGATACGCTATGCCAAAAAGGGCGCAGGAACAAGACGCAAAATTTCTCAAAGAAGAACTGTGCGTAAATATCGTTCGCACTTCGCACTATCCGCAGTCGCAATATTTTTTAGACGAATGCGATAGGCTAGGACTATTAGTATTTACCGAAATACCCGGTTGGCAACATATCGGCGACAAGCAGTGGCAAGCGCAA
The DNA here is from genome assembly GCA_036654455.1 of Clostridia bacterium. Taxonomy (NCBI): domain Bacteria; kingdom Bacillati; phylum Bacillota; class Clostridia; species Clostridia bacterium. The sequence continues at coordinate 166,283 of JAVVRZ010000003.1, forward strand.
TCAATTAATCACGTAAAAGAAATGGTTATGCAATATCGCAATCACCCTAGCATAATTTGTTACGGCGTGAGAATTAACGAAAGTTTTGACGAGGACGAATTTTACAGCCAAACTAACAAGGTCGCAAGAGAACTAGACTGTTCTAGACAAACTGCGGGCGTAAGATATATTGCAAATTCTAGCGACTTAGAGGATATATATTCCTATAACGATTTTGTATTTAAAGGCGACAACTCCCCTGTACGAAAAAAGTCAAAGGTGTATTCGGGCGCAAAACCTATGCTTATAACCGAATTTAACGGACACATGTACCCGACTAAAAGTTACGACAACGAAAAACACCGTGTAGAACACGCAAACCGACATTATAAAGTTATAAAAGCCTATTACTATGCAAAACATCTCGCAGGCGGAATAGGTTGGTGTATGAGCGACTATAACACGCATAAACAATTTGGTAGCGGAGACGGTATCTGTCATCACGGCGTAGCCGACATCTTCCGTAACGCCAAACTTGCAGGCGCAGTTTACGCTAGTTTTGGAAAAAAACCTAGGCTAGAAGTATCTTCTTCTATGGATAAAGGCGAATGGGAAAGAGGGTATCTTGACAAAGTTTACGCTTACACTAACGCAGATAGCGTTAAACTCTATCTTAACAATCAATTTGTAAAAGAATTTTTTGCCCAAAAAGACGACAATATGACAGGCAAAGCTATTGTAATTGACGACTTTATAGGCAATCTAATTCAAAATAACGAAAAATTTAGCCTAAGCAGTTCAAATGCAACCAAAAAATGTATTAACTATGCTTTGTCGCACGGCGATAGCAGTTTTCCGCCGATAATATTGTTAAAAATGCTATTTGTAAAGCTTAGAGAAAAAGTATCCTTTAAAAAACTATTTGAAATAGGACAAAAATACGCAACAGGCTGGGGTAGCGACTCGGCAAGCTATAAATTTGAAGCTATAAAAGACGGCGAGGTCGTACAAACAGTTATAAAAGAACCCGTAACCACAGTCGACCTAGCAATCGACGTCAACGCAACTACGCTTGTTCACGGGCAAACTTATGACGTTGCAAATATACGTTTTAGAGCAGTCGACCAAAATAATAATACACTACCCTATTGCTTTGAACCACTTACGCTTAAAACGCAGGGAAGCATCGAATTAATCGGCGACTCGGTCGTAACCTTGCTCGGCGGTATGAGCGGAACTTACCTAAAAACAACTTCCAAAGGCAATGGCAAACTGATAATTAACGCTTTTGACAAGACTTATACTCTTGACTTCAACATAGAATAAAAAGCCCGCAAAAATTCTAACAAGTCTTATAAACCCGCAAAAAGTTTGTTGCAAAAAGTTTTATAGCAAACAAAAAACCAACGCAAAAACTAAGTATTAGCGTATAAAAATTGCAAAAACTTCAAATCGCATAATAACAAAAAATATAGCAAACAAATATTATAAAAACAAACACAAAATTTGCCGTTATTTTTTGACATAAAATTATCGCCGTGTTATAATGGCGACATCGAGGTGTAGCGCAGTTCGGTAGCGCGCTTGGTTCGGGACCAAGAGGTCGCAAGTTCAAATCTTGTCACCTCGACCAATCAAAAACAGTCGACATTTTACGATTACGTAAGGTGTCGGCTTTTTCTTTTTATTAAATATGATATAATAGAGTCAAATTAAATAAAATAAGTATTAAGGATTGCAATTTTGCGCTTATTAAATTTAAACTCTTGTTGTTTTCCCAAAAATAATATGCCGACGTATCCGTTACACCCAAATTGTCATTGCAAGGTTGAACCGATAGGCAAAGTAAGAGCAAATGCAATATGCGGGTTAAATAAATTTGAAAAGTATATCTTCAACCAAGATTTAGAAAAAAACAGCGATAAAAAAGCCTTGTTTGAAAGTTGGGGATATAGTATAATAGACTCATGCTGGTTGCAGGAAGAATTAGTAAGGCAAGCAAAAGAGAAATATGCAAACGGCGATTTTATGTTGGGAAAGTTGGATTCGTATGGACAAAGAATAAACATTGAGATAATTTTGCCAAGAAAAGATAAAATAGGCGCAGTACGTTTTATGTCGGGGTGGATTGTGTATCCCGACGGAGTAATACAAAATACGACGCCTTATGGAGGTAAAATATGAAAGAATTTGATAGGGTAGAACTTATAATCGAACGCGCGGAATATCAAAAGATAGGTCTAAAAAAGGGAGACAGAGGCGTTATTTTAGGCGAAGAAAGGAACGGTTATTTTCTCGTATATTTTGATGGCGTTATTTATCAAAACTCAGATGGCGTTTTTTGCACGACTGAAATCGATGCGGGGATAAAATCTGAAGATTTGATGCTAATAAATTCATAACTTCGCATAAGAAGTTATGCAGTCTTTTTATGCTATAAAGACATCGAAAACAGTCGACATCTTTACGATTACGTAAGGTGTCGACTTTTTCTTTTCAAGGATTAGGAAAGAATATCACAAGGTAATTTTTCGGTAGAAAAAAAATATGCAAAAGAGGACATAAAGGTATGGAGGAAGCGGTTTTACTGGAAGAAAACAGCATTAAAAGGGCGATTGTGATAGAGCTTATTTACTTGTTTAGCTAGGTTGCCCTAGGTTTATTTGTTGGTTAAATTCTTGTAAAACTTACTTATTCGCTATTAATTAAGTCGTATTTATTATGAACAAATTTACAAATATTTGAATTATATTTTTATATAATACAAGCGTAATTTCAAACCTACATTTTGTTTAGGTGAAAAAATATTTCACATCTAAGCGTATATTTTTGGCTGTACCTAAATTGATTAGTATGCTATAATCGGCTTTGTCAGGGCAAATTATTATAAGGTTGTACGGTCAAATTTATGCAGTTAATTAAACACAAACATCACGTTGCCGATTTAGGAAAAGACAAGATAAGTAGTCTAATCTTAAAGCTAGCAATTCCTTCAATGCTAGCGCAATTTGTCAATGTTTTATATGGAATAGTGGATAGAATTTATATAGGCAATATCGCAGGCATAGGTAATCTTGCCCTTGCGGGCGTGGGGATATGCGCCCCGATAATTACCTTGATTACTTCGTTTAGCTTTTTGGTTGGACTAGGGGGTTCGCCCTTAGTTTCTATGCGTTTAGGCGAGAAGAAACCCGAAGAAGCTCAAAAAATAATGTCAAATTGCTTTTTTATGTTGCTTGTTATTTCGGTTGCGCTAACTATTCTTTTTATGTTTATAAAAAGACCCTTGCTTTTACTCTTTGGCGCAAGCGAATTTACCCTACCTTACGCTAACGAATATCTTACGATATATTTAATTGGCAATATCTTCGCTATTCTTACCGTAGGACTTAATAGCTTTATAATTTGTCAAGGTTTTTCTAAGATTAGTATGTGCACCGTACTGATTGGAGCTTTTTTAAATATTATACTTGACCCGTTATTTATTTTTGCTTTTGATATGGGCGTTGCCGGAGCGGCTATTGCAACGGTTATTTCGCAAGCTGTTTCTTGCGCTTTTGTTATATTCTTCTTGTTAAGCGGTAAATCGCAAATCAAACTGAGCATAAAGAATCTTTCGGGCAAAATTATGGGCAAAATTATGGCGTTAGGTTTTTCGCCATTTATGATAGTAGCTACCGAAAGCATAGTTTTAATACTCTTTAATATTATCTTGCAAAAGTACGGTGGCGAAGCGTTAGGGGACTTTTATATAGGCGTTGCAACCATAGTAGTAAGCTATATGCAATTAATTACAATGCCAATGGGCGGTATAACTATGGGCTGTCAACCTATACTTAGCTATAATTACGGAGCAAAAGATATTGTAAGGGTTAAGAAGGCATTTTGGGGTATGAATATTATTTGCGTAGCCTTTACTGCGATTATGTTTATATTCTCTATGTCCATTCCGCATTTATTTGCTCGCATATTTACTGCCGATGCTCATACTATTGAAGTTTCGGCTCGTGCAATAAGGATATTTACAATGTGCATTATTCCCTTAGGGGTTCAATATGCTTGCGTTGACTCGCTTACGGCGCTTGGACAAGCTAAGCTAGCAATTACGCTATCTATGACAAGAAAAATGGTAATTATGACTTCAATGATAATAATTTTACCTATCTTTTTAGGGGCGGAAGGAGTATTCTTCGCCGAACCGATAGCCGACCTTGCCTCTGCGATTATTTCGGCTACGGTATGCCTACTTGTGCTTAATAAATTGCTCAATAAGCGTTTGCTAGACAGCGAATTACCTATTTAGGCAAAGCAAAATAGCTTAGCGATAATAGCTAAAATGTATAAAAATATATAAAAATTAGCGAGACAGTTTGTCTCGCTAACTCTATTTATTAAATAAAACTTTGTTATGTTTATTAAGGTTAATTTGTTAGAGTGTTAATTACACCGTATTATAACTTTTACTTAACTAATATTATTTTTCGCTTATGGTTTTAATGTCCTTATCTTTATCTTTTTTGGGAAGTTTTGGCAAGTTTGTCACTTTGTTAAGTAGCACAATTATGCCAATAATAACGCCTGTTACAACAAAAATGCCGAACATACCTAGTCCCATTACTTTTAGCGATTGTAATACCGTATCGGTATTTATTACAGCTTGTATAAATTTCATATCGTTCACCTATCCTAATAAACTAATAATAAGTCCGCCTGCAATAACCGAGGCGATTTGACCTGAAACGTTTGCTCCAACAGCGTGCATAAGTAAAAAGTTTTGGTCGTCTTCTGCAAGCCCCATCTTGTGTACGACTCTTGCCGACATAGGAAAAGCCGATATTCCCGCCGCACCTATCATAGGATTTATTTTCTTTTTTAAGAAAAGGTTCATTACCTTAGCTAGCATTACTCCGCCAACGGTATCGAATATAAATGCGACTAAACCGAGCGCAAGAATAAGCAGAGTTTCTAAGTTGAGAAAAGCGTCGGCTTGCATTTTAGCGGCTATTGTAATACCAAGTAGCAACGTAATTAAATTTGCTAAGGTATTTTGCGCTGTTTCGGACAAAGATTTAAGCACGCCACATTCTCTAATTAAGTTGCCAAACATTAAGAAACCTATTAGAGCAACCGCCCTAGGCGCAATTAAGCCCGTAATAACAGTTACGATAATTGGAAATAATATTCGTGTGGTCTTAGAAATTTCTTTGCTCTCATAAGGCATACGAATAAGCCTTTCTTTCTTGGTTGTTAGCAATTTTATTATCGGCGGTTGCACAATAGGAACAAGCGCCATATATGAGTACGCCGCAACAATAATTGCTCCAATATATTTAGTGCCAAAGAAGTTTGCAATAAAGATAGAAGTCGGGCCGTCGGCAGCGCCTATTATCGCAATGCTTGCGGCGTCTTTGATATCAAATCCAAATAGCGTAGCGAGCGTAAGCGTAAAGAATATGCCAAATTGAGCCGACGCTCCAAACAGCATCAATTTGGGGTTAGAAAGCAACGGGCCAAAGTCAATCATGGCGCCGATACCTATAAACAACAGTAGGGGAAACAACTCGGTTGCAATACCCGAGTTAAACAATAGGTCGATTACTCCGGCTTCAACTAAGCCGTTATAAATTTGGTCGACTGCGCCGGACTTAGGTAAATTGACTAAAATTGCGCCAAACCCAATAGGTAGTAGCAAAGCGGGCTCCATTTGTTTCTTGATTGCAAGAAAGATTAGTACTCCGCCAATTATCCACATAACTATCATTTGCCAAGTTATGTTTAACAGATTTTCATACAATGCTTCCATAATTTTTGTGTCCTTTATTACAATTCCAAATATTTCCTTATACATAGTATCACACATTTTGCCTAGCAACAACCATATATCGTAAATTTTTATTACTAATTTCGAAATATTTAAGATAAATTTGAGATTTCAATTATAGAAAAACGTTTTGCATATTTGCTGATATATGATACAATAAAAGTACTGAGCTTTGGTTATAGCTACTAAACATACGATGGCGGTATAAATATGCTTGTAAACAAACGCATAAAACTACTATAAGAAAAATATAAAGGACTATAACATTTGTGGAAATAACATTTAGCTGGTTTATTGAAGAAGTATTTTCAAATCCAATTCTTTTAGTTACGGTGATTCTTACTTTGGGCGTAATATTTGTCAACGGTTGGACAGACGCTCCTAACGCCATAGCTACCGTTGTAGCGACACGGTCAATGCGTCCTAAGCTTGCCGTATTGATGTCGGCAGTTTTCAACTTTTTTGGCGTATTTGTAATGACGTTAATTAACGCTAAGGTGGCTATGACAATCAAAAATATGGTCAACTTTGGCGGTAACAGCGAAAACGCTATAATCGCTCTTTGCGCTGCTCTTTGCGCAATAATTATTTGGGCGGTTGCCGCTTGGTGTTTTGGCATACCAACTAGCGAAAGTCACGCTCTAATCGCAGGATTAAGCGGTGCAGCTATTGCTTTACAAAATGGTTTTTCGGGCATAAACGGCGCAGAGTGGATTAAAGTTATATATGGTTTACTTTTGTCTACCGTATTAGGTTTTGCAATGGGTTATGTCTCGGCTAAGTCGACTGCGTTAGTTTGTCGTAATATGGACAGGCGTAAAACGGTCGGCTTTTTTAAAAATGCGCAAATTTTTGGTGGAGCTGCAATGTCATTTATGCACGGAGCGCAAGACGGACAGAAATTTATGGGCGTGCTTATACTGGGCATAGTGTTAGTCAACGGCGGAGATTCGACTGCTAACATACAACTTCCTATTTGGATGATGTTGCTTTGCTCGATTGTAATGTCGGTAGGCACTTCTATTGGCGGTTACAAGATAATTAAGACAGTCGGTATGAATATGGTCAAATTAGAAAAATATCAAGGATTTGCCGCCGATATGGCTGCGGCAAGTTGTCTACTGCTTTCGTCATTATTTGGTATTCCCGTATCTACTACGCATACTAAGACTACGGCGATTATGGGCGTAGGGGCGACTAAGAGATTGTCGGCTATTAACTTTGGCGTTGTTAAAGAAATGCTTTTTGCTTGGGTGTTGACTTTTCCCGGTTGCGGTATAATCGGGTTTTTAATAGCCAAATTATTTATTGTGATTTTTTAAGGAGAATATATTATGTCAAAAAGTAGAGATAGTTTTTATTTTAATAATTTTGTTGAGTGTTGTGACATTGCGCTTGAAGCTAGTAGCAAACTTAAAGAAGTGTTGCTTGCTTGCGGTTTAGATATATTGCCCGAGCAACTCGAACAAATTCACGCAATCGAACATCGAGGCGATATTAAGCACCACGAACTTATCGCTCAAATAGCTAAGGACTTTATCACCCCGCTAGAAAGGGAAGACATTATTGATTTAAGCAACCACATTGACGACGTTACCGACAGTATCGAAGACATTATTATCAACATTTATCTTAACAACGAAACAAAAGTTAGAGAAGACAGTCACGCTTTTGCCGACATAGTTATTAGATGTTGTACGGCGGTAAAAGAGTTGTTAATCGAATTTCCCAACTATCGCAAATCAAAAATTCTCAATGGTATGATTGCAAATATTCACCATATCGAAGAAGAAGGCGACGCAATGTTCTTAAAGTCAATGAAAGAGTTGCACACTACCATTACTCGCCCTTTAACAGTAATTGCGTGGAGAGAAATTTACGGTTATTTTGAAAAATGTTGCGACACTTGCGCAGACGTAGCCGACATAGTCGAGCGTATAGCCATAGGCAATATTTAATAAATTATTTAGTTTAACGTTTAGCTAGCATAGTCAAATATGCTAGCTATTTTATTTTAAGCCGTTAGTTTTAAGCAATAAAAATATTTAATGTAACTGTAAGCACTTTTTCTAACTAAGTTAAATAAATAGTCGCAATAATTTTTCTGGTCAATCGGCTCGGCGTTTGTTGACATTATTATTAAATTTTGATATAATTTTTTTAGGTATTTATTTTTGATGGCTTATAACGACTTATAATAATAAGAGTTATTCTACTGGGACAATTCTTCAAGCCATCTGGGCAGTCCGTTTGTTTGGACAAGCCCCTTTTTATTTGCAAATACTATTTTTAAGGAGATAATATATGAAGGTAGCCATAGTTATGGGTAGCGACAGCGACTTACCTATTATGCAAAAGTCTGCGGAAATTTTAAAACAATTTGGCGTGCAATATAGTATGCGCATCTATTCTGCGCATCGTACCCCCGACGAAGCAAGACAGTTTGCTCAATCTGCTCGTCAAGAGGGCTATGGGGTAATAATCGCAGGCGCAGGCAAGGCGGCGCACCTTGCGGGGGCGCTTGCTAGCCAAACTATACTTCCCATTATAGGCATACCTATTAAGGCATCAACTCTCGACGGCGTAGATGCCCTTTTTTCTACCGTAATGATGCCTAGCGGAGTGCCAGTTGCGACAGTCGCTATTGACGGAGCGGTAAATGCGGCGTTACTTGCCATACAAATTCTCGCCCTAAGCGACACAGCGCTTGCCGACAAATTATTAGCCTACAAGGAAGAGGCAAGGCAAGCTGTTATAGCTAAAAACAATCAACTAAATAACTTGTAATTTTAATTTTATAATATAAGGAGATTAACTTATGCAACGCACATTAGTTTACAAAGGAAAAACCAAAGATGTTTACGCTCTTGATAACGGAAACTATCAACTTCTATTTAAAGACGACGTGACAGGGGCAGACGGCGTGTTCGACCCCGGCGCAAATACAGTAGGACTAAGTATTGCAGGGGTAGGCAATGTAAATTTAAGAATGTCAGTCTTTTATTTTGAGAAACTTAAAGAGTTAGGCATTTCTACTCATTATATTTCAGCCGACATTGCAAATAATACTATGCAAGTAATCCCCGCAAGGCCTTTTGGCAAAGGGCTTGAAGTTATTTGCCGACTTAGAGCTGTTGGTAGTTTTTTCCGTAGATATAGCGATTATGTAAAATATGGGGCAAAGTTACCTTATTACGTAGAAACGACTTTTAAAAACGACGAGCTAAACGACCCTCTTGTAACCAAAGACGGTTTGATAGTTCTCAATGTCTTAACCGCTACTCAATACGACGATATAGTTAGCAAAACTCAACAAATTACCAAGGTTGTAGAGCACGAGCTTAAACAAAAAGGGCTAGACCTATACGACATTAAATTTGAGTTTGGGTTTGACGGCGACCAAGTTATATTGATTGACGAAATAGCTTCCGGCAATATGAGGGTATATAAGGGCGACAAGTATATCGAACCGCTCGAATTATCCAAACTGTTTTTTGAGGAAAAATAATGAGAGAAATTAATGAAGAATGCGGACTTTTTGGCGTAATAGGCAATATCTACGGGGGAGTAGCTAGCGCAACTTACTACGGACTTTACGCCTTGCAACATCGTGGGCAGGAGAGCAGTGGAATTGTTGTCAACGACGGCGGAGTCTTTCGTTCATATAAAGATTTAGGGTTAGTCAACGATGTCTTTAACAAGGACAACCTAGCTAGTTTAGGCGAAGGTATAATGGCAATCGGTCACGTTCGTTACGGCACAGGCGACAATCAACGACTAGACGCTCAACCTATCGTAGTCAATCATATTATGGGCAATATGGCAATTTGCCACAATGGCAATATAACTAATTCCGCCGAACTTAAAAATGAGCTTGAACATTGCGGTATGATTTTTCACACCACTTCAAACACCGAACTCATAGCGTATATGATTATTAGAGAGCGGTTAACAACTTCTACAATCGAACAAGCCATAAGCAAGGCTATGAATAAGATTAAAGGCGCTTATTCGCTAGTAATTATGACCAATAACAAATTAATAGCGATTCGTGACGAATACGGGTTTAGACCGCTTTGTTTTGGCAAGATAAAAGATGGCACTTATGTAATAGCAAGCGAGAGTTGCGCTCTTGACGCAGTAGGCGCAAAATTTGTTAGAGATGTCGAACCCGGCGAAATAGTAGTTTTTAGCGCAGACTTAGTCACGTGTGATACAACGCATTGTAACAAGCAACCGATGTCGTTATGCGTGTTTGAATATGTTTATTTTGCTAGACCCGACTCTATTATAGATGGTTGTTCGGTTCAACGTGCTCGTATGAAGGCTGGACAATTTTTAGCCCAAGAACACCCCGTAGACGCCGACGTAGTAATTGCAGTACCCGATTCCGGCATTGACGCCGCCGTAGGCTATGCAAAAGAATCCGGCATACCTTACGGAGTCGGGTTGATTAAAAATAGATATATCGGCAGGACTTTTATCGACCCGGGTCAAAAGAAACGTGAGGAGCGTGTTCGCATTAAATTAAACCCTATTAGCGAAACAGTCTCGGGCAAGAGAATTATACTAATAGACGACTCAATAGTGCGAGGCACTACTTGCGAAAGAATAGTAAAGTTACTTAAAAGCGCAGGCGCAAAAGAAATTCACATGCGTGTTTCAGCTCCGCCTTATGTCAACCCTTGTTACTATGGCACAGACATTAAGTCAAGGGACGTGCTAATCTCTTGCAAATATTCGCCCGAACAAATAGCCTCTCGCATTGGAGTAGATAGTTTAGGCTTTTTATCAATAGAACACGCAAAACAAATTACAGGTTGCGCAAATAAGGGGTATTGCACGGCTTGTTTTGACGGAATTTACCCAACATTTATTAGCGAGGAGAACAAATGAAATCTCAAAGTGAAAGTTATAAACAGTCTGGCGTAGATATAACCGCAGGTTATAAGGCAGTAGAACTTATGAAAAAACATATTGCAAGAACGCTTACTTCGGGAGCAATAGGGGCAATAGGCGGTTTTGGCGGTTTGTTTGAGTTAGATTTAACAGGAATTACTAAGCCGGTATTAGTCTCCGGCACAGACGGCGTCGGCACAAAATTAAAGTTAGCTTTTTTGCTGGACAAACACGACACAATCGGTATCGATTGCGTAGCTATGTGTGTTAACGATATTATTTGTTCGGGAGCAAAACCGCTATTCTTTTTAGATTATATAGCGCTAGGTAAAAATATTCCTCAAAAAGTCGCAAATATTGTTAAAGGCGTAGCCGATGGTTGCGTAATGTCGGCTTGTTCTTTAATCGGCGGTGAAACAGCCGAAATGCCCGGCTTTTACCCGATAGACGAATACGACCTTGCGGGTTTTGCCGTTGGCGTAGTAGACAAAGATAGAATTGTTGACAATAACGCAATTAAAGAGGGCGATAGCATTATAGCCCTTGCGTCTTCGGGCGTTCACTCTAACGGTTTTTCGCTAGTAAGAAAAGTCTTAGATATAAATAACATTGACCTAAACAAGCCCTTAGACGAACTTGGCGGAAGAAACTTAGGCGAAACTTTACTTTTTCCCACACGAATTTATGTTAAGTCCGTACTAGATTTGATGAGCAAGGTTAAGGTTTTAGGCGTATCGCATATTACAGGCGGAGGCTTTTTCGAGAATATTCCACGAGCAATTCCGCAAGGTTTATGCGCAAACGTCGCACTTTCTAGGGTCAAAGTGTTACCTATATTTAACTACATTCAAAAAGTCGGCAATATTCCTCTAAGGGATATGTTTAACACTTTTAATATGGGCGTAGGTATGTGCGTTATTGTTTCTAAACAGGATACTGATAAGGCGCTTGAAATTTTAACGGCTAACGGCGAACAACCCTATGTAATAGGCGATATTATTAAAAATAAAGATAAAATTATCATTGAGGGATTATAAAATGATAAATATTGCCGTATTAGTTTCGGGCGGAGGCACTAATTTACAAGCATTAATAGACGCTACCAAAAGCGGAATAATTTCTAGCGGAAAAATTCGTCTAGTAATTTCTAGCAGTTCAAATGCTTACGCTTTAACTCGTGCTAAAAACGCCAATATAGATACGGCGGTTGTGCGCTATAAGTCGGCAAATGTCGAACAAGATATTTTAAAGTTGTTACAAGAATATAGTATTGACCTAATCGTGCTTGCAGGCTTTATTCATATTTTAAGCGCAGACTTTGTATCTCGTTACCCAAAAAGAATTATTAATATCCACCCTTCGTTAATACCTAAGTTTTGTGGCGACGGATTTTATGGGCTTAGAGTTCACCAAGCCGTACTAGATAATCACGAGGAATTTAGCGGGGCGACCGTACACTATGTCAATCAAATAACTGACGGCGGTGAAATTATTATGAGCAAGATTGTTCCCGTTTGTGTAAACGATACGGCGGAAATTCTTCAACAACGTATAATGGAGCAAGCTGAGTGGATAATTCTGCCCGAAGCTACCGAACAAGTTTGCAAACTTTTACTAAATAAAGGAGAATAATTTGACTTTTTTATCATTAGCGGAACATTTAAAGACAAATTCTTATTTTGGGCGAGGAATAGTTTTAGGCAAATCGCCTAGCGGTAAATACGCTTGCCTAGCTTACTTTATTATGGGGCGTAGCTTAAACAGTCGCAATAGAATTTTTGTCAAATCAAACGAGGGCGTATCTATCTTGCCGTTTGACCCTACCAAAGTTACCGACCCTAGCTTAATTGTTTATTCGCCTTTAATCAAATGCGGAAATTCAATAGTGTTGACTAACGGCAATCAAACTCAAACAATAGTAGACGCTATCTTAGAAAAAAAACCCGACGCCTTTGTAATCGCTCTTAATTCTCGTAGTTTTGAGCCGGATAGTCCCAATTTTACCCCGAGAATAAGCGGTATTGTCAACTTAGCAAACGGTGATTTTGATTACCGTTTAAGCATACTTAAATGTGGCGACAAACAGTTGCAAACTTGCGACAGATATTTCTTCGACTACAAACCGGTTTGCGGAAAAGGTCACTTTATACATACATATAGTGGCGACGGCAATCCTTTGCCAAGCTTTGAAGGCGAGCCTACGGCGATACAAATTGAAGAAGATATCGACGAATTTACCAATAAAATATGGGATAGTTTAGACAAAGACAACAAAATATCGCTACTTACAATGTACGTAGATATTTCAACTAAACAAAGTTTTGAAAGGATAATCAACAAGAATTTATGAAAGAATTTCAATTAAAGTATGGTTGTAACCCAAACCAGACCCAAGCCAGAATTTTTAGCCAAGACGGCGAATTGCCCCTAAGCGTTCTCGGTGGCAGACCTGGCTATATCAATTTTTTAGACGCTCTTAACGCTTATCAGCTAGTAAAAGAGCTTAGCCTTGCAACCACGCTACCTTGCGCTACTTCATTTAAACACGTTTCGCCTACGTCTGCGTCGGTCGGCAAAATTTTAAGTCTTAATCAAAAGAAGGCTTGTTTTGTTGACGACATAGCCGAGCTTGATTCGTCTTTAATTGCTTGCGCTTATGCAAGGGCGAGAGGGGCGGATAGAATGTCGTCCTTTGGCGATTTTATAGCTCTTTCAACTCAATGCGACTCGGTAACCGCAAGATTAATTTCTCGTGAAGTTTCGGACGGTATAATCGCTCCGTCATATTCGCAAGAAGCCTTAAAGATACTTAAAGCTAAGCGTAACGGAACATATAATATTATTCAAATTGATTCTAGCTACATTCCTAACCCGATTGAACGCAAACAAGTTTATGGTATTACTTTCGAACAATCTCGCAACAACTGCGTTATAGATAGGTCAGTACTTACTAATATAGTAACGTCTAATAAGGCTTTACCCGATTTTGCGCAAATTGACCTATTAGTTTCTTTAATTACTCTTAAATATACTCAATCTAATTCGGTTTGTTTTGCTTACGACGGACAAGCAATAGGCGTAGGCGCAGGACAACAATCTCGAATACATTGTACTAGACTTGCAGGTTCTAAGGCAGATTTATGGCAACTTCGTCAGCATCAAAAAACACTTGACTTAGACTTTTTAAAGGGAATTTCTCGTGCCGACAAGAATAACATAATCGATATTTATCTTTCGCAAGAACATCAAGCCGTTACGGGTAAAAATAACTTTCACAAGTATTTTGCAACTCGACCCGATGTGTTTACCAAAAGTCAACAGAAAGAATTTCTCTCGACTATCACTAACGTAAGTTTGGGTAGCGACGCTTTCTTTCCCTTTGGCGACAATATCGAGCGGGCAAAACTTAGTGGCGTTAGTTTTGTTGCTCAGCCCGGCGGTTCGGTCAAAGACGATAATGTGATTGCAATTTGCGACAAATACAATATGGTTATGGCGTTTACCGGTTTAAGGCTATTTCACCACTAGGAGTAGATATGAAAGTTTTAGTAATAGGTAGTGGCGGACGAGAATTTGCCGTTACCGCAAAATTATTGCAGAGCAAAGTAATCGATAAACTCTATGTTTTACCCGGCAACGACGGCTTTCCAAAAGAGGTAATTAGAGTTAATATTTTAGCGCAAGACCTAGATTCTATCGTCGATTTTTGCGTTAACAATCTAATTGATTATGTCGTAGTTACGCCCGACGACCAACTTGCGCAGGGGCTAGTAGATAGACTTAAAGCGGTAGGCATAGCTAGCTTTGGGCCAAGCAAACTCGCCGCTACAATAGAGTCTAGCAAAGTCTACGCCAAACAATTTATGGAGAAATATTCTATCCCAACTTCACGCTACGCAATCTTTAATAACTTTGGAAAAGCCTTAGAATATTTGTCGACAACGACTTATCCAACGGTAATAAAAGCCGATGGGCTTGCGTTGGGAAAAGGCGTAATTATAGCTCAAAATTTTAAAGAAGCAACCGTCGGTTTGGCTCAAATTATGCAGGAAAAACGCTTTGGTTCAAGCGGTGACAAAGTAGTCATAGAGGAGTTTTTAGAGGGCGTAGAAGTCAGCGTGCTGACCTTCACAGATGGGCAAACCTTAGTCCCTATGATTTCCTCAATGGACCATAAGAAGGCGTTAGAAGGCGATACAGGGCTTAATACGGGGGGTATGGGGGCGATTGCGCCAAACCCGTACTATACAAGCGATATAGAAAGACAATGTTACGAACAAATTTTTATGCCTACGATTAGGGGGCTTGTCCAAGAAAATAGACGATTTACAGGCTGTTTATATTTTGGCTTAATGCTTACAAAATCAGGTCCAAAAGTTATCGAATACAACTGCCGTTTTGGCGACCCCGAAGCCCAAGTAGTTTTGCCTTTGCTTACAAGCGACTTGCTTACAATAATGCTTTCAACTACTTTTGGAACTCTTGACAAAGTCAAGGTTGAGTTTAGCAATAAGGCAAGTTGCGCAATTATTTTAGCCTCTTGCGGTTACCCTAGTAGCTATCAAAAAGGGTATCCAATTTCAATAGACAAGCAAGTTTTGCCATACGTAATTTTTGCAGGCGTCGCCAAAAAAGACGGGCAACTTGTGACTAACGGCGGTAGGGTGCTCAATATTATCGCAGTAGAAGACAATCTTAAAGACGCTATTTCGCTAGCATATTCTCGTGTAAAAAAAGTTAACTTTACAAATATGTTTTATCGCAAAGACATAGGTAGCAAGGCGCTTGAAACGCAAAAGAGGTAATTAATGGTTTATAGAATTTTTGTAGAAAAACAGCCCGAATTTAGACAAAATGCAAATTTGCTTAAAACTCAAATTTGTAGTTTACTAGGACAAGAGCTTACCGATTTACGAATTGTCAATCGTTACGACATCGAAGGTATCAGTCAAGAAACTTTAAGTCAGGTTGCCTATACCGTCTTTGCCGAACCTCAAACTGATATATTAAGCTATGACCTTAATCTTAGTCAAGCTAGCTACGTCCTTGCCGTTCAATATCTCGACGGGCAGTTTGACCAACGAGCCGACTCGGCTATGCAGTGCGTTCAAATTGTAACGGGTACAATTCCCGTAGTTAGAGTTGCAAAAGTTTATTTATTTTATGGCAAATTATCTAGTCAACAAATTAAAGATATCAAGCAATATTTAATTAATCCGGTAGAGTGCGAAGAAACAAGCCTTACTATTCCCACAACTTTAAGTCTTGTTCACCCCAAAGTCGAAAAAGTAGAAGTCGTAGATGGTTTTTGCGACTTTACAAGCCAACAGCTAGCCGACTATGTCAAGCAAAACAATCTAGCTATGGACTTAGCCGACGCAAAATGCTGTCAAGATTATTTCAAGAGTCTTTCTCGTTGCCCAACAATAACCGAGATTAAATTGCTCGATACTTATTGGTCAGATCACTGCCGTCACACTACATTTTTTACTACGATTGACTCGGTTGACTTTGTCAATCCCTTGTCTAAACAAACTTATGAACTTTATTTAGATTTAAACAAGCGTTTTTCGCCTACAAAAGCGGTAACGCTTATGAATATAGCTACAATCGCCGTAAAGAAACTTAAAAGCGACGGCGTGCTAACTAGGCTTGACGAGTCAAGCGAAATCAACGCTTGCACTGTAAAAGTTGACGTTGACGTTGACGGAAAAAATCAAGAATGGTTGCTTTTATTTAAAAATGAAACTCACAATCACCCCACCGAAATAGAACCTTTTGGCGGAGCTGCAACTTGTATAGGCGGAGCGATTAGAGACCCTTTGTCGGGCAGAGCCTACGTCTTTGCGGCTATGCGAGTAAGCGGGGCGGGCAATCCCCTTGTTTCTATCTCTAAGACCTTGTCGGGTAAACTGCCTCAAAGTAAAATTGTTACTAGTTCTGCGTCGGGGTACAGTTCCTATGGTAATCAAATAGGGCTTGCGACCGGGTTAGTCGACGAAATATATCATCAAGGTTATGTGGCAAAGCGTATGGAAATCGGCGCAGTTTTAGGCGCCGTAAAAGCCTCAAACGTAGTTAGAGAGTGTCCAATACCCGGCGACGTAGTAATTTTGCTAGGTGGCAAGACCGGGCGTGACGGTTGCGGAGGTGCGACCGGTTCGAGTAAATCTCACACAACTTCTTCTCTTTCAATATGCGGAGCAGAGGTGCAAAAGGGCAATGCGCCCGAAGAACGCAAACTTCAAAGGTTGTTTAGAAATCCCGTCGCCAGTAAATTAATTAAGCGTTGTAATGATTTTGGCGCAGGCGGTGTTGCCGTCGCTATCGGCGAACTTGCCGACGGACTAGATATAGACCTTGACAAAGTTCCCAAAAAGTACGACGGGCTTAGCGGTACGGAACTGGCTATAAGCGAGTCGCAAGAGCGTATGGCGGTAGTTGTTTCCAAAGAAAAGGCTCAACAATTTATTCTTCTTGCCAGCCAAGAGAATATTTTAGCCACAGCCGTTGCCGTAGTTACTCAAAAACCTAGTCTTGTAATGCGGTTTTGCGGTCAAACAATAGTAGACATTTCTAGGGAGATGTTAGACTCTAACGGCGCAAAAAAACATACTTCGGCAAAATGTCTTGCCCCTTTAAACTTTGACAAAGTAATTCCAACAGACTTTGTAAAAGGTTACAAGAGCCTTAGCGAGGACCTCAACGTTTGCTCAAAGCGAGGACTTATTCAGCTATTCGACTCTACTAATGGTTCGGGCGAAGTCTTGTTTCCGTTAGGCGGAATTACTCAATCAACGCCAAGCCAAGCTATGGCGTACAAATTTCCTCTTGTAAGTGGCAAAACAAATACCGTAGCGACTATGGCTTATGGTTTTAATCCTTATATAACCGACAAAGATTGTTATAGAGGCGCTTATCTTGCCGTTGTAGAATCAATTTGTAAATTAATAGCCTTAGGGTCGGGACACAATCAAATATATTTAACTTTTCAAGAATATTTCGAGAAGCTTTTGAATGACCCTAAGCGTTGGGGCAAACCCTTAGAGGCATTACTTGGGGCGTTACAAGCTCAACTTGATTTTGACATAGGCGCAATCGGCGGTAAAGACTCTATGAGCGGAAGTTTCGAGCAGTTATCCGTTCCAAGTACGCTAGTAAGTTTTGCGTGTTCTACCGACATAATTGACAATATTCTTTCTCCCGAATTTAAAGCCGAAGGGCATAGCGTAATTTTGCTTTCTCCCGAATACGCCGACGGCTTGCCCAACCGAGAGAGTTTGAAACAAATATTTGCAACCATTAAAAATTTATGTCGGCAAAAGCAAATTCTTTCAATGTACGCTTGCGGTTTTGGCGGAGTTGCCGAAGCAGTGCTAAAAATGTGTCTTGGCAACAATATCGGCTTTGAGTATTCTTCTTCAATCGATATGAGCCAAATATTTAAGTATAGTTACGGCAGTTTTGTAATCGAATTAGCAAGCGAGCAAGATATAGGTAAGTTGTTAGGTAAAACTATAAAAGAGAATATCATTTATAAGCAACAGCGAATACCGCTTGACGAATTAAGGCGTATTTATCAAGCTAAATTAGAGCCGATTTATCCTACCAGCGCAAAGTTTGACCAAGCGCCCGTTGAAAAAATTTCTTATAGTTCTTCAAGTCGCATTGCTTCTTTAACTAAATTTGCTTCTCCAAAAGTAATCATTCCGGTTTTTCCGGGTACTAACTGCGAATACGATACCGCTAGGGCTTTTGAAAGGGCGGGAGCTACCGTCGAAACTTTTGTAATCAACAATTTAACGCCCCAAGATATCGCTAGCTCAGCCAAACAATTTGCAAAGCTTATTTCAAATAGTCAAATAGTAGCATTGTCAGGTGGTTTTTCCGCCGGCGACGAACCCGACGGAGCAGGTAAATTTATTACGGCTTTTATGCGTAACCCCGATATTGCCGAGCAGATTAACAAACTTTTAACAATTCGCAAGGGCTTAATGTGCGGTATTTGTAACGGGTTTCAAGCTTTAATCAAGCTAGGATTAGTGCCTTATGGCAAAATAGTTTTGCCTACAAAAGACAGCCCAACGCTTACTAGCAACGACATTTTACGCCATCAATCAAGAATTGTTCAAGTAAGAATAGCTTCGACTCTTTCGCCGTGGTTAAGCAAAGCCGAAGTTGGCGAGATTTATTCCGTACCAATCTCACACGGGGAAGGCAAATTTATTGCAAACCAGCAAACGCTGTCTAATCTTATTAAACAAGGGCAAATTTGTACGCAGTACGTAGATTTATCGGGTACTCCAAGTATGAACACCGAGTTTAACCCAAATGGTTCGGTTCTTGCCGTAGAAGGCATAACTTCGCCAGACGGGCTAGTGCTAGGTAAAATGGGGCACGTTGAACGTTACGAAAAAGGGCTTTATAAAAATATCTCCGGAAACTTCGATTTAAAGCTATTTGATGGCGCAGTAGAATATTTTAAGTAAACAAAGTTAACGATTTTTATCTTTTTGGCATACTCAATAAGGGTATGCCATTTTTATATTGACATTTAATAGGGTTTAATGTACTATATTGACACTTGAAGGGAGAATAAAATGCGTAAATTTAAATTATTGTTATTACTATTATCATTATTCGCAGTTTTTACCTCGGTAAGTTGTTCGTTTGACTTCAATACAATAACACGTATAGATATAGACGCTTCAACTATTCCTAGCGAAGTTAATGTTGGCGAATTAAACTTAAACGACCTTAAATTAATAGTTACATATTCTAACAACACCACGAGAATAGCTTCTATTTATGCAAGTATGGTGAGTCAAGAAGATAGAGAAAAACTATCTAGCGTTGGAACGCATACCATAACGGTTAATTATCAGGGGTTGTCTACTTCTTTTATTGTTAATGTCGTAGACACTACTGTTGTTCCAATAACTTTGGTTTCTATCGAGGTGACAAAACAGCCCGACAAAATTACTTATTTTGTAGGCGAAACTTTTGACCAAGTAGGTCTTGTTGTAACGGCTACATATTCTAACCAAACAACCAAAGAAATTACCGACTATACAATTAGTCCGCTTACGCCTTTACAGCTTACCGACACGGTAATCACAGTTACTTATGAAGATAAGACAGCTACAATAGCCGTTACCGTAAGTCAGCCCAAATTGCTTGTTTCTATCGAGGTGACAAAACAGCCCGACAAAACAAACTATATTGTGGGCGATACTTTTGATAAGACAGGCTTAATTATAACGGCTACTTATCTAGACACTACTACAAGAAAAGTTACTAATTATACGCTTAGCCCCGATATATTTACGCCTTTAAAACTTACCGACACGGTAATCACAGTTACTTATAAAGATAAGACGACCACGATACCAATCACCGTTATAGAGTCGATAGATTTAGTTTCAATAGCCGTGACAAAGCAACCCGACAAAACAAACTATATCGCAGGCGAAACTTTTGATAGGGCGGGCTTAGTTGTAACGGCTACTTATTCTAACCAAACAACCAAAGCAATTACCGATTTTTCCTTTTCGCCTAGTGGCAATTTGACCGAAAAAGATACGACCATTACCATTACATATTTGACTTGTTCTACTACGGTAGATATTTTGGTAACGCCTGTTATACTTAATCAAATAGCCGTCGACGTTACTTCTATGACTAGTCAGTTTTCAATCGGCGAAGTTGTAGATTTTACAAATGCTAAATTACTTTTAACTTATAATAACGGCGATATTAAAGCAATTCCGCTTACCGCTAATATGGTAACCGGGCTTGACACTTCTAAGACCGGCGCATTTAGTTTTACCGTAACTTATCACGGTTTAACTTGCAACTTTAACTACACTGTTGTGTCAACAAAGTTAGAGAGTATACAAGTCGTCAAAGGTTCAATTCCTAGCAATTATTATGTTGGCGACATACTTAACCTAACTAACGCAAAATTGCTACTTACAAATAGCGACGGTTCTACTCAAACAATAGCCATTACTCAAAGTATGATTAGCGGATTTGACAGCTCGGCTACTTCTAGCGGTAAATTTACGATTACGTTTAGAGATAAATCTTGCTTGCACGATTATAAGATATTAGGGCTTAACCCCGATAAACTTGCTTCGCAATATGGCTACAACGACTTGTTACTTCGTTCAAACGGAAGAAATCGCCAACTATTATATAATGAAATCGCTAAGAAGGCTAAGGACTTTTGTTACAAAGACATTGACATTACAGGCAGTTTAGATATCTTTGTATTAAATTTTGTTGCCTATGGGCTAACCGAAGACGAAGCTATTGAAACATTTATTACTTTTCAATTTGACAACCCTTATTATTACTGGATAGACTGGATAAGTTCGACCTCAATGAATATTTACATAAGCATTGAAAGCGAATATTCCCTAGCTAGCGTAAGAAAAACTTGTAACGACGCTATCGAAGTAATGATTAACGAGTACATTGCGCTTGTTGCAAATATTACTAGCGACGTAGGCAAGGCAGTTCTTGTTGGCGACAGAATTATAGCGACTATTGACTACACTTACGACCAAAACGGTAAACCCTCGCTAGAAGAGTTTGCCCACGACGTTACGGGTATTGCGCTTAAAAAAGGCGGTGTGTGCGAGGCTTACGCAGTAACATACAGTTTAATTCTCAACTACTTAGAAGTTCCAAATATTTATGTCGTAGGCGTCACCGGCACTAATGGCGGACACGCTTGGAACTACATACAAGTCGATGGCAAGTGGTATGGCGTTGACATTACTTGGAACGACCAAGGCGCTAACAAAGAAACGATTTACGATTACTTTGGACAGGGCGAACAATTTCTTAACGAACATCAATTCTTTACGCCCGAACACATAGGGCATAGCGTAGCTTACTTTATGTATGCCGTACCAAATCTAGCCGTAGACGACCTAACTATATTTAAATACTACGAGGGCGATAAATTACTCGGTATAGATAGTAACTTAGAAAAAGTTTTGTCGACTTTTGGACAAGGCGATTACACAATTGATTATTGTTACAAATATTCTACCGAAACTAGGACTACCCAAACAGGCGTAACAAATATTAGCGGTGGCAATATTACAATAGTCAAGACCTCTAAGACGTTTTATGAACTATATTTAAAGTTGACGAAAGATATCGCTTTGAATGCAAATTTAACTTTTTCTAATCTTAGCGTATCAGGTAACAATACTATAAACGTTAGCGCCGGCAAAACGCTTACGCTAAATAGAGTTAACGAATTTCACCCTAATATTAGTGGCGAAGGCGAGGTTGTAGTAGTTAATTTTACCCAGACTTTTATATATGGCAAAACTTATGATATAAATACATTAAGACTCAACGGTTCGATTCATATCCCTACAAAAGAAACAATTACAAGTTTTAATGTAAAAAACTTATATTTAACCGACTCTACCAAAATGAACTTTGTAATCAATGGTAAATTTGCCCATACTTTAACTATCGCTAATGTGTATGGAGATATTAAACCGCTTACAATTTATGTAGAGTATGTAATAAAAGATATTTTCCCCACGCTTAAAGTCGACAATATCGCTAAGGGTAGTATTAAAGTCTATGTAAGCGGGACTTCAAACGGAATTGCAAGCGGTCTTTTTGGCATAGATTATACGGGCAATATAATTAATATTGGAAACGGCGAATTAGGCAAAAATGTAGAAATCTTTGCAAGCGCTCCATTGATTGACGCAATAAACAACATTGTAACAATTCGCTGTGTTAAAGACGCTAACGGAAATGTCAAATTTAAGAGCTAACGCCTAAACTTATAAGAAAAGTTTAATTTTTAATCAAAATTTACAATAGTAAATAACTCTTAGCGCAATTAAGTCAACGTTATGCTAAGAGTTATTTTTTTGCAGTTGCAGGTTGCAACATAAAATATTATTCTCAAATTAGCCCCAAAATCTATTGACATTTATAGAATATCTTATATACTTTAAGTGGTTGGGAAAAAACAAAATTTCTTTTTTTTGAGCTAAATCTTAAAAGAATAAATTGAATTTACCCCTAGCTAAATAAAAAAAATATGTCAAAACAAGACAATTATAATAAAAAAGGAGTAACAAAATGTCAAATTATGTTCAAAGAGTTTTAGCGGAAACGATTGACCGCAATCCTAATGAGCCAGAATATCACCAGACTGCAACCGAAATTTTGCACTCGTTAGAGCCAGTATTTGAGAAGCACCCCGAATGGGAAGCGCTTGGTTTATTGGAGCGTTTTGTAGAGCCGGAAAGAGTTATCGAATTTAGAGTTCCGTGGGTAAACGACAAGGGCGAAGTTAAAGTTAACAAGGGTTACAGAGTACAATTTAATAGCGCTATTGGACCATACAAGGGCGGTTTAAGATTTAACCCCACAGTTAACCTATCCATTATGAAGTTCTTAGCTTTTGAGCAAACACTCAAAAACAGCTTAACTAGTCTTCCTATGGGCGGTGGTAAGGGCGGTAGCGATTTCGACCCACAAGGCAAGACCGATGCAGAAGTAATGAGATTTTGCCAAAGCTTTATGACCGAGTTATATAGACACATTGGTCCTAACCTAGATATTCCCGCTGGCGACCTTGGCGTAGGCGCAAGAGAGATTGGTTATATGTTTGGACAATACAAGAGAATTAAAAATCAATATGAGAATGGCGTTTTAACAGGCAAAGACTTATCGTTCGGCGGCAGCAGAATTCGTCCCGAAGCGACAGGTTTTGGCGCAACATATTTCTTCAATGAAGTTTGCAAACACGAAGGTCTCGAACTTAGCAAACTTAGATTTGCTCTATCTGGTTTTGGTAACGTTGCTTGGGGCGCTGCAAAGAAGATAACCGAGCTTGGCGGTAAAGTAGTTAGCATTTCAAGTCTTGACGGATATTGCTATATTAAAGACGGCTTAACAATGGAAATGGTAGACTTTATGCCCGTTATGAACAGTTGGAGACACAACCTTGTTAAAGAATTTAAAGATAAATTCCCACAAGTTGAGTTTGTTGCCGGCAAGAAACCTTGGGGCAACGTAGACGCAGACGTTTATATGCCTTGCGCAACACAAAACGAAATTCGCATTGACGACGCTAAGGCTATTGTAGCTAAGGGCATTAAATATTTAAACGAAGTAAGCAATATGCCTACTACAAACGAAGCGTTAGAATATCTACAAGCTCATAATGTTCTTGTTTGTCCTAGTAAAGCAGTTAACGCAGGTGGCGTTGCTACAAGCGGACTAGAAATGTCACAAAATAGTATGCGTCTAGCTTGGGACGGCGAAGAAGTTGACGAGAAGTTGCATACAATTATGAGAAATATTCATAATCAAATTTTGCAAGCTACAATCGAGTATAAGTTAGGCTACAACCTAGTTGCAGGCGCTAATATTGCAGGTTTTGATAAAGTTGCTAAGGCTATGATTGCGCAAGGTATTGTGTAAAAGTTAGCATTATTTAATCAATTTAAGAGGGGCAAAAGTTTTGCCCCTCTTTTTTTGTTAAAAATATCGTTTTACGTTTAAGAGTAATATTTATTTATTAATTTAATAGGGTATATTAAGGATATTTTTATTTTTTATAGGCGATTAAAGAAAGTAACAAAAAAACTAAAAATATAATTGACAAAATTGATTATTAGTGTTAAACTCAAAAGAGTTAAAAGCAAAGCTATCGCAAGGTAGCGACGCAAAGCTATAGGGTCTTGCAAAAGACAGCCAGTTGCCGTTATAACTAGTGTTATATCGGCATTTGTTTTTTAGTGAGATAGCCAGTTGCCGTTATAACAAAAAAGTTATATCGGCTATTTTTTTAATAAAAATTAATAATACCGTTAAATAAGCAAAATAAGAACAAAAATGTGAAAAACTAAGATTTAAATTAAAAAAAGTAAATATTTACTAATAAAAATATAAATAACTCATAAAAAAATGATATAATTATAAATAGTCTTGATGTAAAAAGTAGCAAAATTGAAGTAGCAATAAGACGCAACGCTTAAAATTAAGCAAAGGTAAAACTTTAATTGAAAAGTAGCAAAAGAAACTTAATATCTTTATGTTTAGCCGTTGTAATGCTGTCGCTAGCAGTATCGGCTTGTTTTGCCGTCTTGTTTTCTTCTAGCGCTTCAATCGGCGGAGATGTTCTCAACCACAATTTAGGTTCGTCGGCAACTTCTTTTAGCGCCTCGCACACCGCCACCGATTTAGTGTTTACAAGTCCCGGAGATTTTGGCGAGGTGACGCTAGCGCTAAACAACTCTTCTAGCGGAATTTATCACTATTACTTCGGCATAGCTCTACTTGCTACGCCTACGCCCGGTTTAGAGAATGCTATTATGGTATACTTTGACGGACAGTTTATAGGCACATTAGGCGCTTTATGCGGTAACGGAGAAAGCAAGGTCGACAATGGTTTGTATATCTTATCGGGTAGCGTTTCTACTCCGCAAACACAAACGCACAAACTTAAATTTGAATTACATATCGGCGCAAAAGCGTCATATTTTTCCAGTAAGACCTGCAAAATAAACGTAATCAGTTACGCCGAAACGACCGATGCTCAAAAAGTGTCGGTTATCAAGAACGAGAGCGAGTTAGACAAAGTAATTGACGATATTAACTACTCTAACGTTTCGGGTAGGACAATTATTCTAGCTAACAATATAACTCTAACTAAAAATCATACTATTAGCAAGCCTTGCGTAATAGATTTGCGTGGTTGCGAATTAAATTTTTCTAATTTTAATATTTATCTTACGCAAAGTGGTGTTGTTAAATTATTAAGCAGTAAAGAAATTTCACCGCTTACGACTGGTACGGGCAAATTTATACTAAATAGTCTTGGTTCGACGCTTGACATAGGTCTATCGGCTAGCCTATATAGCCAAAAGGTAGATATTAGTTTGCTCAATGGCGTTAGACAGTTTGACAAACAAGCAAGCTACGACATAATTAATCATAATTTTAACAAAAAACTTGGTTCGGGGTTAGCTTCCGGGCAAAGCGTAAATTTATTTGATGGTATGAGCTACCTAGTTGACTGCGGTGACATAGAAATTATCGCTCAAACCGACGACTATACGTATAATGCCAATACAAAAACAATTACGGCAAAGTTGGTAGTTAATTCGATTAATACTTATGTAACCTTAGGCGGACAAAAAATTGCCTTTAAAATAATAGGTTCGGGCGAGGACGTTTTCCAAAGCATAATCAACAACGAACTTAAACATATTCCAAATAAAACTACTCAAAACGGGGTTGAAAGTTATCCCGATATCACCTACGATTTGTATTTGCCCACTTCAATTAAGAGCAAAAATGCTACTATAAAATGGCATAGCAGTAACCAAGATTTAATTGCAAACGATGGTAAAATTGGCAAATTCTCGCAAGGAAAAGCAAGTTTAATAGCCGAAATTAAAATTAACTCTAAAATATATACCAAAGAATATTCTTTTAACATTGTAAAACAAAATAATAAAATGAAGTTTGACTATCTTTTGGCATTACTCAACCCTATAACGCTAGCGGAAATTTATCCTGCGCCAAATTCGGTTGTTAACTTGCCAGTAGTAGATGACGCAAGTCCGCACGACTATAAAAATAAGACCGGCGGTAAAGATTTAGGGTTAACTAAGTTAGAATACACCGTCGACCCTGCGTATTATTATCTTGTTTGCGACGACAGAGATAATAGCGGTCACGCAAACGACGTATATTTAAACGAGGCAACTTTCCAAGTGTACGCTCAAATTAAGGTTAAGGGTTATTTTAGTCCTACCGAACCCCCCTATGAGGGCAACTTAGGCGTAGAGATTAAGTTAGGCAGTAACACGGATTTGCAGAATATTGTTTTTGAGTACATACAACAATATTTAACAGGCGTTGATGTTCTTCAACAAATCATAGATACTCGTATAATGAGCGGAATGGATAAAGAGTCTGGCAATTTTAACGTACCGACTAGTTATCTTGGTTTTAATATCGAATATTCTCAACCGATTATAAAGACAAAATTACAAAAAATTGTAGACACTTATAATTCTGCTGACATGATATACCCTAAGCTAATTGAATGGGCGACGGGAAAAAGTTTGGCAAGAGCGGATACAATTTATCCCGGTTTTGATACTACGACGGGGGCGTGCGTTGCCGACGGCGAGGCGACAATTTCTCAGCCCGAAGCGCAAGCCATAACTATGTATGCAAGCAAAAAAGAGTATATCGACTATATTGGCGAATGGGAAAAATATATCAACAACTCTAACAGAGATATTAACAAAGATTTATCCTATGGCATAATCAAGTCCATAGACTTAAATGGCTCGACTTGCGCAATTAATATCGACCTTACAAAACTTGCAAGTACGGATAAACAAATTCCTGTTGACGTAACGATTTATATGCCTAGCGCCCCTGCAAGCAGAGAGGTAAGGGAGCTTCACTTTACCGTTCCGGGCGCAATTCATAATGATTTGGCTGGTTTTGCCGACAAGGAAGTGTTCTATTCGGTAAAAATGCAAGTTTGGCAACAGCTACCACAAAACGAACTGATGGGGCTTGCAATCGACACTGTAAACGGTCAAGCAACTATCGACACAACTGGCAAATGGAACTACATTCTACTTAGAGATATTAACTTTTGCGACAATCTAGTCTTTGAGAATGGTTCTGCCTCGCAAAGATTGCTAGCGCTATTAGGTTGGGCGGCGGCAACAAATAACAACGGGCAAATGATTAAAGATGCAATTACTATTGATGTTTCGCAAGGCTCGACAGACTCGCTACGCAGTGTTGCAAACAAGCAATCTAACGGACGAGTAGATATTTCTAGCGAAGAAAAATCTGTAATAGACGCTTTTTTCGCAGGCGATGCCGGGTTTTCAAGTATATGGTCGCAAGCTATTAATTCCGGCACGACTTGGAAGCCAAATGGTAGGGCAAATGCTCTTTTAGACGTTAAATTATTTGTAAATCAACTTAACAATTTAAACTATGCATTCCCAGGGGAAAACCCAGAAAACTTTGCAACTTATTTAGGTTGGGCTTCGTCGAATAACCCTGCTATTACGGGTGTTGACGGCTCGTTGGCAGATAATTATTGGCGTATTTATCACTCTTCTTCGGGAAGCGCTCTTCACGACTCAAATGCTAAAATATCTTTAAACGAAGCCGGAACTATAAAACACGCTTATACTCAACTTGGTTATAAAGAGTTTAGCAAGGCTTGGGACAATGCGCTACTTGCTCTTAATTTAAACCCAGATGGCTTTTATGCCAAAGACAATGGAACATATCCAAATAAAGCTACGCAAGCGGATATGGACAGCTTGATTACAAATGGCGCAAGCAACAAAGATAAGATGTTTTGTTATACCGGCGAAACTACGGCAAATTATGTTCACAATAGGGTCTATAAACTTGTAGCAAGCGGAACAACTTACATCTTTAAAAACACAAATTACACAATGAAAAATGTGCTTGAAGAGACCATAGTAGCCCAGATTAAAAAAATTATTCTTAATACTTGGGAGGCTGTTTCTAATTGGGCTGAAAGTGATACTGCTCCGCATACTGTCGGCATAGATTATTTACCTAGCGATATCAAAATTCTTAATTCGGACGGTAAGTCTACCTTTTCTGCCGATGAAATAAGAGTTATCAAGTCTTTCTTTGAGACTGTCTTGCCGACAAATTTACCTACCCCAGTTATTAGCTCGATTAACCCAATAACAAACAATACCGCCAAAGTTGACGTATTTACAAACACCGGAATTAACGACATCTATGTCTACTGGAATAGCAAACATACCGATAGTTCTACTACGACTATGTTGAGTAAAGAAAATATGGTTTCAAGCGGTATAGGCGTAATTCTTAGCAGGGCTACTAAACATCAAGTAGGCAGTTTGTATTTGTACACAGGGCTAACATCGTCTCAATATATTAATAATACTATCTATGAGCTTACTTATCGCAACTCAACTTACGCCTTTGTGGCTAGAACGGATATTATACGATTAAATTCCGCAGACGAACTTACAAACGTTCTCAAAGGCGCTGACGCTACAACCATTGGCAAGACCTACTTATACACAGGCGTTTCTACCCCAAGTTATATACACAATGTGACTTACATAGTAAGTTACAATAAAGAAACTAATAAGTATAGTTTTGTCGTAGATACTAGGGTATGTGAAACTTATGCAAATGAGAAGAAACCGCTTTACTATGCTTATGTTGCAAGTTTAGACCGTTCGACCTATGGTCTTAATGAATTTACTAGTCTTAAAGAACTATATGTTTATGGTTCTGCAAGCCCAGTTACACCTATATTTACTTCGGTGTCAACTGCGTCGGCATTTTTCAATAAATTGACAATCTATAACCACGAATTAACCAAGTTAGTTTTACAAAATTGTTCGCTTGACAATATTTCAAGTATTGCAACACTAAAATATCTAACCCACCTTGATTTATTTGGCAACGCTAAGTTGACCGATATCACTCCAATAAACAAACTAATCGTAGCAAATTTAAATTTTGTTGACGTAAGCAATACAAATATCAATATGGGCTACTCGGCGACAACGCTGTCTAATATATATTATAGCTATAAAAAGGCGCACAACGTAGACCCGGCTATTTGGTATACTTTAAGCAATGTAAGAACGCAGTATATTCCTACTTTAACGATGGAACAGCAGACAATACTTGATTATTTGTATAGATTAAAAGAAATTAATACAATCACGACTAAATATTTACAACTTACAACTAAGGTTGTAGTAACTTCTACGCTTTCTTATGATATAACTTGGACGATTGTTTCGGGCGCTAATGTTGAATTACTAACCCTTGCAAACGGCGCTAAACAGATTAAGAATAATAGCTTTGGTACGGGTAACCCTTCAAATGCAGTAATTAGGGCAAGTATCACCGTAGGCGGAGTAACGTTTAGTAGAGACTTTGAGGTAAAATTAGGAAGTTAATGAAAACTAAGACCATTACAATAATATCTATAATTTTAGCGGTATGTATGCTTATTGCAGTAAGCATACCTATTGCTTACGCTTATTTTAAGTCGATTAAAGACTTACCCGACGCACAACGCCCATCGTTTGGTCTTGACGAACTAGGCAATAAAACTATTTCTATCGCCGACGAAACAGCGTTATTTATAAATTCGCAAGACAATATTTATAATAACAACAACATAATAAGCGACCCTACAAAAGCTAGATTTACCCTTAAATTAACAAATAATATAACCCTAAATAACGATTTATTCGTAACCGCTGACTGTCATATAGACCTAGGCGGATTTACAATATTCTTAAATGGTCACACAATCACAATTATGCACGGTTATGCAGGTTCTTTTGTAATTACAAACGGCAGTTTTACTCCAACTAGCTTAACCGACAAGTTATACATAGATACTCCAAACGCAGTAGTCATTACCGACGTTGCCTTTAAATCAGGAACGACGGTTTACAATAATGCCGATTATATAGTAGTTAAAGCCGTAGATAACAATTTAGTAGCCTACAATATTTTTTACGAAATATCTAATATTTTAAGCAATGGCAAACAAGCAAATGTTTCTAGATTTGATTATGGCGACATAAAGAGTTACTTTGATAAAGATACCAATGGCGACGGAATTAAGGACAATCTTGATTTTAGCAAGGTTACCTTTGGCAACGCCAAACACAGTTCTTGTAGTTTTTGTCAAGCCAATCAACCTCACCACTGCTACTATGTAAGTCAAAATGTTGATTTGCCTCTATATTACTATTGTTACAAAGTGGAAATTAAATATACAAGCGATAACAACGGCGTAATAGATAGTTTTGGCAGAGTTAGCCCTAAGCAAAATGCGGTTACTAACGTTGCTTTTACCGCAACTTTAAATTATGAGGGCAACAGTCTAAGTTTTGCAAGCAAGACCTTTGATTTGCATATAGTGCATAACGCCGACGACGCAAATAAAGTTAAGGTAGCAAATACCTTGTTACTTGATTACCTTGAAAAATACTATATAGAAAGGGATAATGATAACAATGGTTCGATAGATTGGACGGGCTATTCTTTTTCCGGCGAACTTAATATTCCTAAGACCGATTTATTTAGCGGTGCGATTTACGGATACCAAACTTATGACGGTTCGGCACAGCCTACACTGCTTGACGACACCGCTAATATTACTAGCGGAATAACTTCGGTTGGACATTTTAGAGAAAGCTCGACAAATATGTACAACTTTGTTATTAATCAAAATATCAAACGTATTAAGTTTAGCGTAAAGTGTAATGGCGCTACGGCAACCTCGCCCTTACTTAACGTTGAAGGTAACGTTTCGCAAAGCGTACAAGATAACTATACGGTTGCGCAAGGCATATCGAGCGCTTGGTATGGCGGTAAAATACAAATAACTAACGCAAATTCTGGCGACCCTAACGCCTTAAACGGATACACTACTAAGCCACTATTTAAAGATGTTTCGGCTTATGCCGATAAAAACGTAACTAGCGTTACCTATGAGCTTGTAAATAATATTGACGACGTTTATAATATTGACGACGTTACGCCAAATCAACGCTTGCACGTTAAACTAGGCAGAAATCCTAACAACCTACAATCTGTGTTTTTAAAAATGACGTTTGCATTTAGTCTGGGGACAAATCTAGTAGATATTTCTATACCTATTGAGTACGTAAGCAATAGCGAAGACGGCAACACGCAAATACACCCCTTCTTGCCTTATTATACTTATTTCAATCGTGTCGCAGATTCCTTAGCCGGTAAAGTTACGACAAATTCTTTTGAGATGCCGTTAAGTTATCCTACTGGTAGCCCGATTATTTGTTTTGACATAACAGGCGACCTTAACAATGCAATTACCTTGCAACTCTACTACGACGGCGTAGCGCATACTCTATTGCTAGGCGGACACATTAGTTATGTCGAGGCCTTTGACGCTTACTTAGCTAGCGCTAATTTAACGCTTGAACAATTACTCAAAAAGGCTGATAAAAAGTGGATTATCAACATCAACACTGACTTAATAGGCAAAACCGATAATTTAATTGAGCTTAAATATAATTATAAGTTTGGCGTGCAAACGGCTAACGGTCACATTTATCCTACTACTTTATTGTGGGAAAAATACTCCGCTACCACAACGTTTACTTTGCCGGGTATACTTAGAGCCGTTTTAAAAGACGGTAGTATAGATTCTTTGGGAATGCCCGACTTAAATTTATATAAGTGGACGTATGACAACTTTACAATTTATAACGACAAATATAGCTTTACAAGCGATAAAAATGTTAAGTTTATAAGAACTTCTTGGCTTATGGTTGACAAACCTTTTAATAATACTAAAAATATTCTTAATATTGAAAATTATCAAGGTATAGAGTACTTAAAAGGTAGCAAGGTTGTTAGGCTTAGCGAAGCCTTAACCAATCTTACAATGGATAAAAACTTGACTATACTCGAACATCTTTCGGGTATGGCGTCGCTTGAAGAATTGTACCTAGATAACAACGCTTTGTATGACAGTTTGCCCGCGCCGCTTCCACCAAGTACAACTCAAAGCGGTACTAACGGTCTTCCCGAAACCGCCGACAACAAACTTCTAGCCAAGCTAGTTACACTGACTAAGTTAAAGCTACTTGACATTTCAAACAATAAGATATATAGATTTAACGACCTAGAACGGATACCTTCGCTAGAAATTATATATATTTACAACAACACGCATAAATCTAATGTTATAATTAAAAATACCGATGGAACTCTCGCCGATAAACAATATACCGACGCCATCAATACATATTTTACCAACGTAGCAAATTCGTTATATGGTTCTGTCGGCGCAACAAATATGTCTACATTTATGAAGTTATATTCGGTCAACGGAACAAAAATCTATAACATCAACGCAACTTCGCCTTATACCGGGGTAAAATCGACAAGCGGTTATGACGGTATGTTTGATATTGAGTATCAAGATAGATTGGCAAGCGGTATTGATATCGGCAATATTTACAATATGTTTAGCACTAATTATCTTGACTACAATATTACTTTTCCAAATGCAGGCGAAGGCTATACCGATATTGCAAATCACCCTCCAACTATTAAATTTGCCCCTGTTGGAGATAAACTTACGGCGACGAGCTTTACTATGACTTTAACATTTACGGTCAAACAACCTTATATGAACCAACTTCCCGGAGGCGGTCAAGAAAGGCTATTTATATTGTACGATATAACCGTAGTGGCGACATTTGAGGTTACAAGAATTTAATATAAGATAATATTAATTAGGCAAATTAAGGCAAAAATTGATTAAAACTATAACTACATTGATTAAATACAAGAAGGAAAAGTAATGAAAATAGGCAAATTTAAAATTCCAATGCAAAGTGTATACACGCTAATCGCATTATTTGCGAGTATGCTTATCCTTTGCGTTACGGTTTTTGCCTATGTTACAAACAGCACTAACGCTTCGGTTGGCAACATCAACCTAGAAGCAAGCACTGCGCAAATTGAAATAGCGCAAAATGGAATAACCATTATTAGAACAACCAAAGACGGCGCTAACGTCAAAGAGTCTTACTTTTACTATAAAAAAGATATCGACGGCAAATATTATGAAGTTAATAAGTTGGGCGAATGGATAACAGGCATCACTTTTGCTAAAAAACCTTTTAATATCAAGGGTTTGTTGCCTAACGAAACAGTAGATTTTATTATTCCTGTTTCCCGAGTAGGCGAGGCAATAGACTTAAATTATTCATTAGCTATAAATGACATTAGAGGTAGCGTATTTAAAGATTTAACAAATACTACCGAATATTCAATTCTAGGCGTATATAGAGTCAACCTTTTAGACGACAACCGTAAAGAACTTGACAAGAATGGCGCTTTAATACATCAATCCGACGGAAGCCTTAGACCGGGCTATAATGTTTTAACCGATAGTTACTGGTTAGATATCTATACCGACAATGTTGCTCCGCTAACTGACCTTTACCTATTTAATAACAAAGTTTGGAGCAAAAATAATAAAGATTTGACAATTAGATTTAGATTAACGCTTGACACTACGCAAATAAGCAAAATGCAGTTAACCAACGTTTTGTCAGAAAAAGAATTCTCAATCGGTAGCATATTTATTTATGCCGAACCTACCAAATAAACGAGGGAAAAGTGATAAAAACCAAAGTTGTTCTCAGCTTAATAAGCATTATAACGATTGTTTGTCTTTTGGCAAGCGCAGTTTTTGCTTGGTTTGTTATTAGCGACCAAATTAACAGCGTTTCAATTAAAATTGCTAAGATTGACTCGCTAATTTCTTTATTCGAGGGGCTTGATTTTAACCGTGACGGCACGCTAGACAGGGGCAATTACCTGGGCGAAGACCCAGCCTCAGTGCCTAGACACGAGATGTATAGCATTCTGGGAAGTCCTATACCTGCGTTAAGTAACGACGAAGCCAGTATCGATATGAATATGTCGATAACCGACCTTATTCCTACCCAAAAGTTTACATATAAGCTACACATTGTAAACAACTCCGAAGCTAGTAATATTATGCGGTTGTCTTTTATAGGCTATGTCGCCAGCTATTTCAAAAATAATTTAGGTAGCGCCCTATATACCGGCGCGCAGTTTGACAACTTTATTAATTATATCAAGGCTTTAAGCATAGAGATTAAACAACTTGACGACAACGGACAAATAATTCTAGGTAGCTTAAAAAAAATATATCTTGCAGATTTAATATTTACGTCAAATGGCGAGGATAGAAATACCGAGTTTAATTTAGTTGAGAATATCCAAATCGATAGTATGCTAAGCTCGAATAACGATAATGACGCCGACATAGTTATAGTAGTTCAATTAGAAACCCTAGAAATGCTTACAAAACCTAAAAATCAAGGCGGAGCAGGCATAACTATGACCGAACAAGCCTATCAATCGCTACAAGGCAAGCAATACGTATTGCCATTACTGAGAGTTTACCTAGAAATTCCCGGTTAAAGTCATTATAGCTAATAGTTGTTTGAGAGTTAAAATTTGTTATAAGGAAATTATATAGTGAAAATAAGTATAATTGGTTATAGCGGTTCGGGCAAATCTACCCTTGCAAGCCAACTTGCTATTATTTACGATATTAAGTGTTTGCATTTAGATACCGTAAGATTTTTACCTAACTGGGTAGAGAGGCAAAGTCAAGACGAACGTCAAATTGTCTTTGACTTTTTGCAAACTAATTCTAGTTGGATAATTGACGGCAATTATCAAAGTTTATATCGTCAGGAACGGCTAGAACAAAGCGATTGCATAATTTTTCTTAACTTCAATCGTTTTTCGTGCTTGTATAGAGCTTGCAAAAGATATAATAAATACAAGAATATTTCTCGCCCTAGTATAACAATTGGGTGTAAGGAAAAATTTGACAAAGAATTTTTCCTGTGGATAATGCGTGACGGCAGAACAAAAAACCGTAAAAATGACTATAAAGCAATAATCAATAAGTATAAGGAAAAAGTTGTTGTCTTGACAAACCAAAGGCAACTAGATAAATATGTGGCTAAGGTTAAAAGCAATATTGTCTTTTGAAAGATGTTTAAAATTGCAATTAGATAAATAATATGGCGACAATAATTACTAATTAAGAGATGTTAAGTTGCCTAAAAGGAAATAATGAAAGGGATTAAAGCTGTAATATTCGACCTTGACGGCACGCTAACATATACGCTTCAAGACTTAACCGACGCTGTAAATTATGCGTTAGCTTACTTAGGTTATAAGCTTCGTGCTCTTGACGAAGTAAGAGGTTTTGTCGGCGACGGCATTAGAAAGCTTGTCGAGAGGGCTTTACCGCAAAATTGCGACCAAGATGTATTAGATAACTGTTACAAAAAGACTATGGAATATTATGTCGTTCACTCAACCGACCATACCGTCCCTTACGAAAATATGGTTGAACTTCTTACCGAGCTTAATGCAAACGGTATTAAGGTCGGCGTAGTTACTAACAAGGTAATCGGGCAAGCAAACGAAATAGTTAGGCGGTTTTTTGACGACAGCGTAAGTTACATTAGCGGAGACGACGGCGTCACCAAACTTAAACCTAGTAGCGAGGGGGTAGAGAAATGCTTGAAATTTTTCTCGGTCTTGCCCGAAGAAATATACTACGTAGGAGATGGAGCGCAAGACGCTAAGACGGCTACAAATGCAAATGCGGACTTTATATACGTATCGTGGGGCTATGGTCAGCCCGAAAGCCTTAAAAATTATGATGTAAAGCATAGCGTAAGTAACGCCAAAGAATTGAGAGAAATTCTTTTAAACTGCAAATAAGTATTAAATAAGTATTTAAAAAAAATAGTAAAATGTTAATAATTTAGCAACGCAAAATACCTTTAATAGTAAAAATATTAAAGGTATTTTATTTATATAGCTAGCAAAAACAATCTTTTTATTGATAATATTGTATTGACAAACTTTGCAAAGGGTGGTAAATTTATATTGGATAACGTTACGCATAATGCTCAATTTTTTCAAGGACAAAATGGACAAGATTAAAAATATTACAAAAAAAGAAGGCGTCGCCGGTCTTTTAAAAAGCCCCTACATAAGAGGGTTTATAAAAAAGTATTTCATCAATTATTTGATAGGAATACTATTTTTAGTTTTAATAGATTTTCTACAAACCCGTATTCCAGTAATTATCGGGCGTATTTTCGACGGTCTTAAATTGAATACTATGCTTGGTAGCGAAATTACTACAAATTTAATTTGGATAGGTATTCTTGCTGTAATTATTGTTTCGGGTAGAGTTGCTTGGCGTTTCTTTATATTTGGCACGGCAAGAAAAATCGAGCGTGATATTCGTAACGACTTGTTTGCCCACCTTGAAGAATTATCGCTTAACTACTACCATCAACATAAGACAGGCGAGATAATGGCGTTTATCACCAACGACCTTGAAGCCGTAAGACAAGCTATGGGGCAAGGAATTATGATGGTATTTGATATATTCTTTTTGCTTGTGTTTATTTTGGCGCAGATGGTTAGTACTATCAGCTGGCAACTTACGGTAGCTTCGGTTATTCCACTGATAATTATAGCTATAATTACAAGGCTACTTGGACCAGTGCTATTTAAAAAATATGTCGCAAGGCAAGAGGCCTTTGCAAAGATTAGCGACTTTGTGCAAGAAGATATGTCGGGCATTAAAGTAATTAAAGCTTTTGTTCAACAAGATAAAGAAATTGAAGCTTTTAAAGAAGTTAATAAATCTTATTTTAAAAATAATATCAATTTATTTAAGACGCAAGCTCTTATGGACCCGCTTATGAATGTTATTTCTGGGCTTTCGTTTGCAATCGCTATTGGTTACGGCGGATATTTGGCAGTTAACTCTACAATTTCGCTTGGCGACTATACGGTATTTATTCAATTTTTAGGTATGCTTGTTTGGCCTATGATGGCGGTAGGTATGTCAATCAATATGATTACTTTGGGTTCGGCTTCGCTTAAACGTATTGAGAGTATTCTTTACGCAAAGCCCGAGATTGTCGATAGCCCAAACGCAACTGCGCCCGAACAATTCGTTGGTAGTATTGAAGTTAAGAATTTAACATATAGTTATCCCGAAAATGACACTGTTGTGCTTAAAAATATCTCTTTTGAGGTAAAAGCCGGGCAAACGCTAGGCATAGTCGGTAGAACCGGCTGTGGCAAGACTACGCTTATGAACTTAATGGTAAGGCTCTACGAGCCTAGTAGCAATACTATATTTATTAGCGGTAAAGATATTCTCGATATGCCCTTAAAGGTATTAAGGGGTAACATCGGTTATGTTCCGCAAGATAATTTTCTTTTTTCTAACACAATCAAAAACAACGTTGACTTTGTAGACGGACAAAAAACTATGGAAGAAGTAATTGGCGCTACCGAGTTTTCTTGCGTACACGACAATATTGTCGAATTTACGCAAGGCTACGAAACAATAGTTGGCGAACGTGGTGTAACGCTTTCGGGCGGACAAAAACAAAGAATTTCTATTTCTCGTGCTTACATCAACAGCCCCGAGATACTTATTCTTGACGACTCGGTTTCGGCAGTCGATACCGATACAGAAGAAAAAATACTAGAAAATATTGCAAAATTCCGCAAAAATAAAACTAATATAATTATTGCGCACAGACTGTCTGCGTTACAAAATGCCGATAACATAATCGTAATAGACCAAGGCGAGATTGTAGAACAAGGTACGCATAAACAGCTTATTAAAAATAAAGGACTATACTATTCTTTGCATAAGAAGCAACAACTAGAAAAGATGATAGACGAGCAAGAATGATTAAAAGTGAAACAAAAGTTAAATTAAGTAAAAAAACATTAGGTAGATTACTAAAATACGCCTTGCCTTACACTTGGCTATTTGTTATCGCCGTTATATTTGTTATAGCGCTTGTGTTGCTAAGCCTATATCAACCTATATTGATAGGTAAAGCGACCGATATCGTAGCCGAAAACTACGGCAATTATACGCCCGAAGTCGGTAAGGGAATTATTATTCTCGTGCTTAAATATTTAGGTTGCGTTTTACTTGCTTTTGGAGTGTCTTACGCTCAAAGTCTTGTACTTGCCTACATAGGGCAAAGGGTAATTTATTCTATTAGACTTGACGTGTTTAAACATTTGCATAAATTGTCAATCAATTATTTTAACAACAATCCAATCGGTCGAATAGTGACAAGGGCAACAAATGACGTAGAAACGCTAAGCGAGATGTACACAAATGTTATTGTCAATATGTTGCGTAGCGTAGCAACGTTAATCGGCATAATTGTTACGATGTTAAGTTTTAGCGTAAGATTATCGCTCTTAACCTTTACGACTTTGCCATTTATAATTATCTTGACCTTGATATTTACAAGTTTTAGCAAACGCAATCACCGTAAAATTCGCATTAAGTTATCCGCCCTAAATTCTTTTATAGCCGAGCATATTTCGGGTATGAAGTTAGTTCAGTTATTTACTGTTGAGAATAAAACTCTTGACAACTTTAAACAACGTAGCGAAGAATTAAAGCGTAGTCATATTAAGCAAATAATGACTCACTCAATGTTTGGACCTACGGTTTATTTGCTAAATATATTCGCTACTATTTTGTTAATTTGGTTTGGCAGTCAAATGTATATGGAAGGTGTTATTACTATCGGCACGATTGTAGTTTTCCAAAGATATATCGGTAGATTTTTTGACCCTATACAAGAATTTGCCGAGCAACTTGACGTTATGCAATCGGCGGCGGCTTCGGCGGAAAGAATATTTGGTTTGCTTGACGAATCGCCCGACATACAGAATAGTCCTGACGCAATTACGCTTGGAGATATTAAGGGCGAGATAGAGTTTAAGAACGTTTGGTTTGCCTACGAAGCCGATAATTGGATACTTAAAGATGTTTCGTTTAAGGTTAGCCCGGGTCAAAACGTTGCTTTTGTGGGCGCAACCGGCGCAGGCAAAACAACAATACAAAGTTTAATTAGTCGTTATTACGATATTCAAAAGGGGCAAATTCTTTTTGACGGCATAGATATTAAAGAAATTGCGGTTGACAGCCTGCGTATAAACGTAGGGCAAATGCTACAAGACGTCTTTTTGTTTACCGGCGACATCAAGGGCAATATTAGACTTAGAAACGATAATATAACCGACGAAGAAATACTTGCGTCGGCAAAATATGTCAACGCCGATACTTTTATATCTAAATTAAAGCAGGGCTATGACGAACCAGTCTACGAGGGCGGTTCTTCGCTGTCTTCTGGGCAAAGGCAATTACTTTCTTTTGCAAGAACGCTTGCCTACAAACCCAAAGTTTTAATACTTGACGAAGCAACGGCAAATATTGATACCGAAACCGAAATATTAATACAAGATGCGCTTGGTAAGATTATGGAAGGCAGAACAACTTTAATTGTGGCTCACAGGTTGTCTACCATACAAAATTGCGACAACATCATAGTTTTGCATAAGGGCAAGGTGGTCGAACAAGGTACTCACCAACAACTTCTTAAACAAAAGGGTATGTATTACAAATTGTATAAGTTGCAGTACGAACATACTCCTAGTATAAGTCTAGAAGACAACAGTCAAGAGCAAGAGCAAGTAAATATGCAAGATGAAAATTATCAACCGCCGATAGATTTAACCGACTACAAAAATAAACCTATCGCTTAAAAATTATTAAGGGAGGTAGCTTTATGCACGACTTAGACAATAACAAGGCGTTAGTCAATAGAATTAATCGTATAAATGGTCACTTGAATGCCGTAAAAACTATGATAGAAGAGAATCGAGAGTGTTGCGATATTCTTATACAAATATCAGCGGTTAAATCGGCGCTTAACGGTTTGAGCAAAGTCATACTTAAAGACCACCTAAGCCACTGTATAGTCGAGGCGATTGAGTGTGGCGACAACGGCAAGATAGAAGAACTTACGTCTACGATTGACAAAATTTTATAGCAAATATTGTTAAATTTAATTTGAGTATCTTTAAATTTTATAGATATCGATAAATTTATAATAAATATTGTTGGATATTTTAGTAGGTATTTATGAACAACCCAAATGACAGCTACTATAAGTGGTTTAAGGCAAAAAGAGGTATGTTTATCCACTTTGGCTTATATTCTTTGCTAGGCGGAGAGTACTTAGGCAAGCGGTGTAATTCTTATTGCGAGTGGATACAATCTTTTGCACGTATTCCAAACAAAATATTAGAGCAAATTGCAGGGGGTTTTGCCCCCTGTTTTGACGCCGACAGCATTGTTGCTTTTGCCAAAACTATCGGGTGCGAGTATATTGTATTTACGGCAAAACATCACGACGGCTTTGCTCTATTCAATTCATTTGACGCTTTTAACGTATGCAATACCCCATACAAGAAAGATATAATAGGCGAACTTGCTAGGGCTTGTCAAAAATATGGCGTAAGACTTGGACTATATTATTCGCAATTTATTGATTGGCATTGTCCTGACGGCGGGGGTTATTTAGAAGAAAAGGTAGGTTGCGCAGGTTCTTCTTGGGATAACGACTGGGATTACCCCGACCAAAGTAAAAAGAATTATAATATTTGTTTTGAACAAAAAATAATGCCACAAATTAAAGAAATTATGAGTAATTATGGGCAAATTAGTCTTGCTTGGTTTGATATGCCGTTACAAATGACGGCTAACCAAAGTAAGATAATCTATCAAACCGTTAAGAAATTGCAACCTAACTGTCTAGTAAATTCTCGACTAGGCGGTGGAAGCTACGATTATGTAAGCTTAGGCGACAACGAGATACCGCAAGACCTAAATGTAAATTCTTACGACGACAACGCAATAAACGGGTTAAAACCGAGCAAACTTGGGCTGTACGAATGCGCTTGCACGCTAAATAATACGTGGGGGTATTCTAAATTTGACAATAACTATCGCACAAGCCAACAAGTAGCCACGCTAAGCCAAAAGCTAGCCTGTTTGGGCGTAAATTATTTGATAAATGTTTCTCCAAATCAAGACGGAGCAATACCAAAAGAACAAAAAGAAATTCTTTTAAAAGCCTTTTGTAAATAAAATTTAATAAATTATTAAGTAATTAAACCTTTAAAACTTTAATTAAAAGGTCAACTAAGCCTACGTTGTAGTTTGCGTGAGCGTAACGACAAAGATTGTTTTTTGAGCAAAATACTAAGGGCAAGCGGTCTTCGCCTATGTTTGTTAAACGCCTTATATTTGTAAATTCTTGTTGTTCAAAGTGTGAAACAACCGTAAAATTATTAAATTCTTTTAACTTTGTTATTAAAGAATTGCTAGTATTAGCGTAAATTTTGACAAAGATATCTTCTTTAATTAAAATTTCTATATTTAAGATTAGTTCGGCAAGCAAATGCTTGCTAGGTTCGGTATTATCAACATAAGCGTAAATACAATTACGGCGAAAGTTTGCAAAATAGTTAGGTAGGGCTACGCTTTTAATTAGCTCCGCCGTTTTGTCGCAAATAGGTTTAACCGCAAAGTCGATTTGCGAATTAACGCAAGTTTTGACCGAAATAACGCCCGACAAAGAATCGTCAATTTGCCTAAACGCATAGCAAGCTAGATATGTTCCGTTAGAAACGCCGAATGTAGACGAATTTTCTTTGTCGGTTATATTTATAGCGCTTGTATCGTCAACCTTATTTATAGCGTTTAGCGGAGAGGCTACAAGAGAGTCAATAGGCAAATTAATATTTGTAAAATTGCCGTCTACAAATTTACTTATTGTAAAGTAATTAGAAAGTTCTAATTTGTCTTCATTTATAATTTTAATTTGACTTGTTTTGCTCTCGGCGAGGTCTATCGAAACAAATTCTTTTTGGTTAAAATATTCTATCGAAGCGTCAAGAGGGCTAAGCCTTGCGGGGATATTAATCGCTCGACATATTTGCACAAAGTATATTGGTAGAGCATACTTAGTAACAAGTTTGTATTTCAAAGCGTTTACAACGCTAGGACAAATTTTTGGGTTAACGTAACCACAATCTAAATAACTTCTAAGTAGGTTATATATTTCTTGCGGGGAAGAATTTTTAAATTTTTCTTGCAAAATCATTCTTACGGGATAAATCATTTCATAGTCGGCGTAAGGCGGTAAAACATATTTAATAAATAAGTCGCTTGGCTGTTTTGAGCTAAATTTAAATACGCTTGCGGTGTCTATTAAGGTTTCAAGAGTTATATCGCAAAAATCTTTATCCCTTAGGCTTGAAAGAAGGAGAAACTTTTGAGTATTGCTAAATTGAGGTAGCTCTACAAACTGTTGTATTGTGTTTGCGTTACCCACGGCTAAATCGTAGTAAAAGCTAAATTTGCTTTGCTTAGCTTTTTTGTGAGAAGTTCTAAGCGTTTTTGTAGCTTTGTCAAATTGCGCTAAATAGTTTTTACTTAGGTTTTGTTGAGAAATTAATCCATAAGGCG
Source organism: Clostridia bacterium (assembly GCA_036654455.1). Classification (NCBI taxonomy): domain Bacteria; kingdom Bacillati; phylum Bacillota; class Clostridia; species Clostridia bacterium. The sequence continues at coordinate 209,068 of JAVVRZ010000003.1, forward strand.
CAGGGACAAGTTCAAACGGCAAAGTCGTTAAAGGGGTTTCAAAATCTATTATATAATTATTTTCGTCAACTTTTTTAGATAGGCTGACAACACTACCAACCTTTGCCAAAAAGAAAACATCGCCTTCGCCTACATAAAATATTGCTTGACTATTTGGGTTAACCTTTTTAGTAAGTAAAATTTTAATTTGACAGTAGTTGACTAGGCACATATTAATTTTTACATCTATTTTTTGACTTATTAAGTCGGCTACGCTTGAATTTAATGACGATTGAACGTTATCGTCTTTATCGTCTTGCGCCTTAGGAAAATTTACTTTTACGGTAATTTTTCTTACTTTTGCGTACTTTTGCGTATTGTATTGCAAAGAATAAGTATCTTTTATTAATTTGTTAAACCTAAATTTTGGATAAGTCGCAAGTAACGCCCGAGTAGCGGTTGAAGCAAACCAACCGTAGTCAAGTTGTTCGGCGGGTTCGCAAGCGCCTAAAAACGACCATTTGCCATTTGCGTAGACCTCTACCCAAGCGTGATTGTCGTCACAATGCGACCAATAAGGGCAGTAGACTTGCCTTGACGGAACGCATAAACTCCGCAAAACCGAAACAAGCAGTACGGTTTCTTCGCCACAACGCCCAACTCCACGGACAATTACTGCTTTTGCCGAAGCGGTGCGTGAGTCGGTTGAAGCATATTCCGCCAAACTTGCGCAAAATAAATTAGCGTCTACAATAGTTTTGACAATGTTATTTGAGGTAGCCTTATCTTTAAGCAAATCAAAAAAAGTCGGCGAAAAAAGAACAAAATTTTCGTTATTTATTCTCAAAGGCAGTACAAAGTCAAAAAAGATGTCGCAAGGGATAGTTTTTGCGTAGTCAAAAGTATTATAGGCAAGTAAAATTGAATTTACGTGAGCGGCTAAGTCGGTAAAATTAATATCTAATAAGTCGGCAATAGTCAGTTGCGTTATAGCTTTTTTAAATAAAATTTTGCTTTCCGCATTAAGGTTAGCAAAATAAGACAGTATTTCTTGTGTTCTATAAGGAAAAGCTGACAAATACGCATTAAATTGTCTATCTATAAGATTAGAATATTCTTCAAACATTTTGTCCTCCGCTACATTAAAAATTGTATATTACATTTTTTATATTGTCAATAGGCTAAGCGTGTGGTAAAATAATTTTACGTAAGTAAAAGAAAAAATGATAATATTTATTGATAAAAGTTAAAAGGAAGTTTAAAAAAATATGAAAGTTGAAGTTTGTTGCGGAAGTTATGCCGACGCATATAATGCTTATTTAGGTGGAGCTAACAGGGTCGAGCTATGTAGTAGCTTGTTTTTCGGCGGGCTTACTCCTTCGCTTGCCACGCTTAGACTTACAAAACTTAACTTAAACTTAGAAACGGCAGTTATGCTTAGGGCTAGGCAAGCGGGCTTTTGTTATAGTAATATTGAACAATCGGTTATGCAAGAGGACGCAAGAATTTTTATCGATAATGGAGCAGACTCATTAGTGTTTGGTTTTCTCACCTCAAAAGGCGAGATTGACTTTGCTTCGACTAAAAAAATGGTTGATATTATAAACGGACGTTGCAAGTGCGTGTTTCACCGAGCCTACGACGCATCTATTTCTTCTGCCGAACAAGACGCCGTAAGACTTAAAGAAATTGGCATTGACCGAATTTTAACAAGCGGAAAAGCCGTAACCGCTCAACAAGGCAAGCAAACAATCAAGCGTCTAGTCGAGCTAAATTTGCTAGAAATTGTCGCTTGCGGAAAAATTAGAAAAGAAAATTTACAAGAAATTGTAAAATTTACAAATTGTTCTTACGTCCACATTTCAGCGTTTGAAGAGCGGTTTGATGCAAGCAATAATGGTCAAATTAAGTTTTGCAAAACTACTCTACCGCAAGAAAGTTCTTTTGACCTAGTTAGCGTAGAAAAAGTTAAAGAAATAGTCGAATTAACAAAATAAATTAGATTGATTAAAAAGCTTAGCCATTAAAACTACATAGAATTAATTTGATAAACTTTAATTTACCCTTTTACCATTAATATAAGTTTGTAAATTGTCGCCTATTACAAAAAAATCCGCAACTTTACCAACTTCAAGAGTTGCATATTTTTCAAATAAATTAAATAGCTTAGCTGGGTTTTCCGTTTGGCACGCTATGACTTCTTCGAGTGGCAAATTTGTAAATCTTATAATATTTGTCAAGGCTAGATATGCGTTAAGCGTACTGCCAGCCCGAGTAGTCGTATTTGTCAAAAAAACTTGACCGTAGTCTACCGTAACTGAATTTCCCGCAAGCGAATAAGTTCCGTTTGGCATATTTGTAGCCATTATGCTGTCGGTTATGGCTATTAATTTATCTTTTTTTATTTTAAATAACAGTTGAATAATTTCTTTTTCAAGATGCTTGCCGTCGGGAATAAATTCGCAAAAGTTGTCGCCAAGTACAGCTGACAGGGTTATATTTGGTTGGTGATGGTCAATGTTTGGCATAGCGTTAAAAGTGTGCGTAAAGCACTTTGCGCCTAAGTCTATGCAGTCTTGCGTTTGCCGATAGGTAGCGCCCGAGTGACCTAGCGAAATCGTAACGCCACAATTTGCTAAATATTGCGTAAGCTCTCTACTTCCGTCAAGTTCGGGCGAAAGCGTGATATATTTGATTAGTCCGCAAGCCGACTGCTGAAATTCTTTAAATTTTGCCACATTAGGTATTTGCAAATAGTCTTTGTTTTGCGCTCCGCAATATTTAGGCGACAAAAACGGACCTTCTAGGTGTATGCCCTTAATTATAGGATAATTTGAACTTACCCGAGCTAAAAAGTCTAAACTACGCTTAATATTGCTGTCGCTATCCGTCATAATTGTGGGAAATACGCTTGTAACTCCGCAAGAATAGTAATAATTTAATACTTTTTCTAATTGAGTTATGGTTGTCAAATTGTTAAAATCGTAACCGACTGCGCCGTGGGTGTGAATATCCCAGAGTCCTGCGACTACTTTTCTACCGCTTAAATCGATTATTTCGGCATTTTTAGGATATTTATTGTTGGTTTTGCCAGCTGAGATATCTTTTGCCGTATTATTTGATACGAAATTTACAATTTTATTTTTTTCTACGGCAAGGTCGCCGACAATAAACTTATCTTTAATTAAAAAGTTGCCATTTGTAAAAATTTGCATAAACCACCTCGCAAAATTATTATACCACCTAAACAATTCTTTATCAATAAAAACATAAAATTTATAAAAGATAGATATTTATTTTTTTAAAGGGGTACAAAAGATAGATATTTTAAACAAAATTAATGCAACCAAAAATTTACAAAAAATGGAAGTTCTTAAATAGAACTTCCATTTATATTTTTAACAAATTTATTTAATTGTTAGAAATATGTGCCTTGCGCATAAGCGCCAACCGTAAGTAACATTTCGCCTAACGTTGAAGCAAATTCCGGCGCTCCTTCTACGATTAAGAATTGCTTTGCAATATAGTCTATCATATCGGCTTTGCTCATTAGTATTTCTAGGGCGTGATAGGGGGTGTCAAACCGCATAGTAAGGAAAGGAGTACAGCGTGGATATTTGCCTCTGCCTGCTTTGGAATTTCCCTGACAAATTCTTAGGTAGCTAGACAGCTCGTCATAGCCCGTAACCGCCCACGCATAAGCTCTGTCGGGAGAATTTGCCGTAAATTTAGTCACCAAGCTATGTCCCTGCTTATTAAGTTGGCTAATACCGTTAGGTAAGAGATAAAAATATAACTTTACAAGTAAAATTTGGTCGGTCAAATCTTTTGGAGGGTCTTTGGCTTGAAGTAGCCCCGCCATTTTGAGTAGAGCGCCCATAATTGCCAAAAATGCGCCAAAGTGCTTAATTACGCCCTTCATTTTAGGTAGTGGCATACCTTTTCCCGAAAAGAATATAATAAACTTTTTTAGGTTGGGAAATATAAATTCTATGTCGGGGTTAGGGTGTATTTGACTAACGTGAATGTCAAAGTTGCCGTTATCTATTACGATATATGTTGCAAGCTTGCCCTGTTCGGCTTTGTTGTAAAGCGCCGAAACTTGAAAGACGACTTTTTTGCCTAGAAACTTCTTACCTATCTTTTCGCAATCAGTCGCTACTACTTTAAGCAGTGGCAGAGCCGAGTTAAAGAATATTCGTGCGGCATATAAATCGTCTTGGGTAATAATGTCATTCATAATTACACCTCGTCTGTCCAGTCAATATCTGTTTCAAAATCTTTGTCGTTAAACTTAAATAGCGTCTTTGCGCCCTTGCCGGTATCTACCGTCGCTACCGATGTATTTTTAAGTTGAGCTATTGCGGACTTAACAATGCCGTTGCTGTCGATACCTATAATTGACAATAAATCTTCGTGGAAACCTATCTCGGAGAAGGTGTCTTGCAGTCCTAGTTTTGTAAAAGCGCACGCTTTACCGCTAGTAGCTATCACTTCGCCTACGGCAGAGCCTAACCCTCCTATTACCGAGTGGTCTTCAACTGTGATTATTCTACGAGTTTCTTCTACCGCCTTAATGATTATGTCTTTGTCAATAGGCTTAATTGTGTGCATATTAATTACTCTTGCCTTGATATGGTAATCGTTTTCTAGTATTTTTGCCGCTTGTATAGCTTGGAAAACACAACTTCCATTTGCGATAAGAGTAATGTCGTTACCTTCTTGCATAACTACGCCCTTGCCGAATTCAAAGCCATAGTCGGCTGTGTTGTAAACTGTTTGGTCAAACCCACGATTGATACGAATATAGACCGGGCCTTTCATAGCGTAAGCCGCTTTAACCGCATTTGCCGTTTCGATACCATCGGCGGGGACGATTATTTTTAGGTTGACAAGTCCTCGCAAAACGCAAATATCTTCTATTGCGTGGTGAGTGCTACCGGCTTGACCGAAAGACGTTCCGCCGTGCGTACCTATAATTTTTACGTTTAAGTTTTGATAACAAATATCGGTGTGTAGTTGGTCGGTAGCTCGCATACTTGCAAAAACTGAAAAAGTGCTAGCAAATGGAACAAGACCTGCAAGCGCCATTCCTGCGGCAGTACCAAACATATTTTGTTCGGCAATACCCATATTAAAGAATCTGTCGGGAAACTTCTCCATAAAGTCGCCTATTTTAGTTGATTTAGCTAAGTCTGCCGTAAGAGCTACTACTTCGGGGTGAGCTTCGGCAAGTTCGACAAGCGTTTTGCCATATATTTCTGCCGTTGCCATCTTTGTGCTTTCTACGGCTGTGTAATTCATTCCTCCCATATTAGTTTACCTCCTCAATGCGTTGCAAGCGTTTAGCAAGATATTCCTCTAAGTCCTTTTGAGCGATAACATATTTAGCGTCGTCCATTGAGCCATAGTGCCACTTGTAATCGCCAGCCATAAAGCTAATGCCTTCGCCCTTTATCGTATCTAGAATAATGCAAACGGGCTTGTCGGTAGCTTTAATTGCTTTTTCAAGAGCGCAACTCATATCGTACATATTATGTCCGTCTACTTCAATAACTTCAAAACCAAAAGCTCTCCATTTGTCGGCAAAAGGTTCAAGTTTCATAACTTGTTCGGTAGGTCCGTCAATCATAGCTTTGTTTCGGTCGACTATGGTAATTAAGTCGGTAACTTTGTAGTTTGCCGTAGCCATTGCGGCTTCCCAAACGCTACCCTCGTCGCATTCGCCGTCGCCTAACAAAACATAAGTTTTGTAGTTAAGTTTGTTTACTCTTCCGGCAAGAGCTATTCCAAGAGCAAGCGAACTGCCGTGACCAAGAGAACCCGTTGAAGCTTCTAACCCCTTAACCTTGTGAAAGTCTAAGTGCATACCTAGTTTGCTCTTAGTTAAGTTAAATGTTTTTAGTTCTTCTTTGTCTACAAGTCCTAAGGTAGAATATAGGGGAGCAAGGGCTAGACCTATATGTCCTTTGGAAATAACGCACCTATCACGAGTGGGGTTTTGATAGTCTTTGGGGTCGAAATTAAGGTATTTGTAATACAATAGCGTTAAAAAGTCTATCGAACTTAAACTACCGCCCATGTGTCCGCTACCCGCCCAGTGACAAGTATCCAGAGTTAGCTGTTTGATTTGACTAGATTTATGTTCTAGCTCAATCCATTCTTGCTTTGTAATTGGCATTAATATTACCTCCTATTATTTGTTCAATTAAAGTATAACACTTTAAAATAAATATTCAAGAGTATTAAAAACAATATTTAAGTCATATAGATAATTTTGCCTTAACATTTAAATTTATTATTAAAGCGTTTGCATAAACCATAGGTAATACGCTATAATGGTTGAGCTTGATAAAAGTAGGAATTTATTGAGTTATTTGGAGGGGCTATGTGGTATTTATATTCTTTAATCGCTCTATTGTGTTGGAGCGGGTCTGACTTATTTAGTAAAGTTGGTTCTCGTCCCGACGACAAGTACAGCCACTTTAAGATGATTATGGCGGTTGGTTTTGTTATGGGGTTACACGCAATTTACCAACTTGTTTTTGGGGGCGTAACCATTACGTTTGGCGATATCTTAAAATACTTGCCTGTTTCAGCCCTCTACATAGGTTCTATGCTACTTGGATATATCGGGCTAAGATATATCGAACTGTCTATCTCCTCCCCAGTATGCAACTCTTCCGGCGCTCTTGCGGCCTTACTTTGCTTTATTTTTCTTCATCAAGAAATAAATACTTTACAAATAATTGCAATCTGTCTAACCGTTGCCGGAGTAGTCGGGCTAGGAATTGTAGAGTATAGAGAAGACGAACAAATGCGGATACTTAGACAAGAAAAAGCAAACGTTAAATATACAAAAAGCGTTATTGCAATTTTACTGCCTTTGTTATACTGCTTGCTTGACGCTTTGGGTACGTTTGCCGATGCAGTCGTACTAGAAACTATGGACGAAAACGTAGCTAACGTTGCCTACGAATTGACATTTTTAACAGTAGGGTTTATAGCTTTTGTTGTGATAGTTTTGTTTAAAAAGCAAAGGTTCACCCTAAAAGCCGACCTCCCCAAACTTTTCGGCGGTATATTAGAAACAGGCGGACAGTTTGCCTATATATTTGCAATCGGCGCAAACGCAATAGTATCTGCGCCTATAATATCTTCTTACTGTGTGCTTTCGGTAATTTGGAGTAGAATTTTCCTTAAAGAGAAACTTTCTTACAAACATTATATAGCTATATTTTTGACGATTTGTGGAATTGTAATGTTAGGCTTTGAGTAGCGTTTTTTAAAAAATAGTCATTTGACACAATATTTAAGGCGGATAGCATAACGTCTATCCGCCTTTTTTTGTTATATTTTAAATAAATTTTAGACAATTCTTTGCAAAAATTACTTAATCTCTCATTGCCGTTACACGATTAATTTTTATATTTTAGGATTGCGTTCGTTCAATTTTTGGTAAATTTGGTCGGCAATTTGTTCTGCGCCGTAAGAAGCGTGGGTCGAGAGAGCTTTTGCTTTAAGTTCACGCTGTAAATCAGCGTCAAAATAAAGTTTTTGTAAGTATTTAATTGCTTGCTTTACGGTATTTGCTTTTACTGCGCAACCGACTTTGATGTAATACTGCCCGATTGCCTTTTCAATAGGGGTAGTGTAGAGGGTAATGATGCTAGGCACGCCAAAGTAGCAAAACTCGGCGATAGTGTTAGCTCCGCTTTTTCCCATAAAACAGTCGGCGCAACCTACTACGTTAAGCATATTATTGCAATATCCTAGCGGTAAGAAGGTAATGTTTGGTTTGGCTTTAAGTTTTGACAGTTCTTCAAACATTTGTTTGTTGCTACCGCATACGGCTATTACGGTTAGAGGCAAATCAAGTTTTATTAATTCTTGCGCTACGTCTTTAAGTTTTCCGCAAGCGTAACCGCCGTCTACAAGCACAACGGTAAATTTATCAAGGGGTACGCCGATAATTTTACGATTTTCATTTTTGTCTAAGCTTATTGAAAGCGCTTCTTTTCGTATTGCAAAGGGAACTACGGCAATTTTGTCTTTATCTACTCCCAAATATTTAACAGCCTCGTCTCTGCCTTTTTGCACGCTGATTAGCGTTAAGTCGGGGTCAATATCCCACTGCATATCCATATCTGCGTCGGGGCAATATAGAATATTTTGCGGTGGGTTAGGCAAGCGTTTTGCCACGTAACTAGTAGCCCAGTGCGTGCTAAACACAATATCGGCGTCGAACTGACGCATTAAATCGTAACTATCGGCATAAGCGTTTTTTACAAGACGTTCCATAATAAATTCCATAAAGACATCTTTTCCAAATAAGTGCATACCAAAAAAACATAGTTTGCCATATCCACGCAAAGTGTTGTAGCGTTTAACTTCTTCTACCATACGTTGCTCAAAGGCAACAAGACTAGCCTTGTTGCTATCTTTATAAAATGAAGTTCGTGTAACATCGCAAAGCTGTCCGTATTTTGCTTCAAACGCATCGGCGACGGCTTTCATAGGCATAATATGACCTAGTCCTGCTTCTACAAAGGGAAAAAGAACTTTTGCCCGACGGTTTAAAGGGGCAAAGACCGTCTTTTGTTTATTTATAGTTGCGTCATAGTCTTTTTGTATCGCCACCATAAATACTACATAATAAAATATAAAGTAGAAGAAAAAGAAAGAACAGTCAATAAACGAATAGCCTATAATGGCGCACAGCCCTAGCCCTAAGAAAAATCTATCGACGGTAATTTTTTTAACTATTACGATTATTGTAGTTATGCGGTGGAAGATGTAACTTAATAGACCTACTATTCCGCAGTTGACTAGAAATTGTATAAATGTATTGTGGTAGAAGTAGGTTATGCTTGGCGGTTGTTCTAAATATCTGTCCATAAAGCCAACGCCTAAAAATGGTTCTTTTACAAATATTTTAGTTATTCCCTCCATATAAATTTTAAATCTACCCGAATCATTCAAACCCGAATGTATATAGTGTTGTAAACTTGCGTAAACGGTATCCCACTTGATAATCGCAATCAATATAACAAATACCGCCATAGTCACAAGACAAATAATATTGCCTAGCCTACCCCTTTGATTTTTAATCAATGCAAATACCATACCTAAGGCAAATAGGGGTAGCGAAAGTAATAGGCAACCTCTACAAAATGTAAAGTAGATGCCGACAATCATTAAAGCCGAAAGAATAGTAAAGATGTATCCTCTTTTGCTGACGCTTGCATAGTAGAGGGTAAAAGCTAGCCCAACAAGCAAAATATTAGCAAAGTTATTAGACACGCCCCAGCCCATATATACATACCCTTTATTAAATGTTTGGCGAAGCGGTTCGCTCCTTATATAAAGTAGGGCAATTTGACAAAGCATAAGTACCGAGGCTACAATTACCGTCCTTGCAATATACTGCATAGAGGAAGTTTTTGTTCCGGCTTTAAGCAGAACGTATAGACCCGCAAAGCAAATTGCAAACGCTCCGCCCATTAACATAGAAAGTATATTGTAATCAGTATAGAATATACCGCCAAGCGTAAGCGATGCCGAGATAGCTACAAGCCCCCAAAACTGCAAGTCAAGTTTAACTTTGGGCTTGTATTTAATTAAGTAAAAGATAATCGAGGCGATTAATAATGCAAAAAGAATTATAATATAGGGGATATATGGTACAATACCCGTCTTGTACCAATTTGCGCTTTCCTTTTGCCCTACGCACATAACCGTCATAAACAGTATAGGCGAAATGGTAATTAAGTCGTTCCCTATTATAAAAGTTAGGATAATAAATACGCAAAGTATACAAACCGTAATCACTTCAAGGTTAAACTGACTACTTAGCAAAACAATTACCGCTATAAAAATAGGATAAAGTATGCTTCGCTGAAAAAGTTTAAACATTTCTAAAAAATTATTTCTATTTTTTGTTATCATTTGTACTTTCGTCCTTATGTATTTAAAATATTTTATCATAATTTTATTTTTTTGTATATACTATTAGTAATTATAATGCTATAATAGTATTTAGCTACTTGCAAAATAGCAGTGTTTGTAATATGACAAATTTATTATGTAACAAAGAGTATCTTAGTATTTAAATTATTACTAAAATATTTTATAAATGTGTTGACAGTCGGTTTTTGTTGTGTTACAATAGGTTAAACATAAAGGCAAACTTATCGTGAGGTAAGGACGCAAAGCTATAGGGTCTATTAATTTAGATAGCCAGTTGCTGTTATAACAAGTATGTTATAATGGCTTTTTTATTTTTGGATACATATTGTAATTAGCCATTATTTTAGCTGACAATTAAGTTAGCTTAGAATAATGGTTTTTTTATAGTAATATTGCCAAAATAGTCATTTGATTGTAACATACAAGCAAGTGACTTTTTATTATTAAGGGAGATGCCAATGAGAGTTAGACAAGTTGCAAAGTGGTCAAGAAGATTAACACTATTAAGAATATCCACTATTGCAATTATCGTTACTTCTTTGCTGTCAATATCAATAATGGCGGTAACTTATTACGGCGATAAGGTTGGCAATTATATAGTAAGCGTTAAGAAGGACACCTTGTGGGGGCTTTCGCTGAGCGAGATGCCAGATTTTACTTCTTCTAGCGCAAACTTAATAGCTCCGGGCGTTAAGAACCTTACAAATATTACTTATGGTACTATCAACCCTAGCGACAAGACACACTTAGGCGGTTCGCACAACAGGTACGAGGGCAATCAAGGTATGTACTTTGCATACACCTTCTATTTGCGTAACGAGTCGACTCAGCCGGTATCATATAACGCAACAATCGATATCGAAGGCGAATTTCTTGACGTAAGCTCTGCGGTAAGGATAATGGTTATTAAGGACGGTTTGTCTACAATCTACGCAAAGGCAAGACCCGACGGAACTGCCGAAGACCACCAATACTTAGAGCAAAACAACGCAGGTTACGGTTACAGCACTCAAATGTTTTTGGACGGCAAGCATATCGTAAATCAAAAATATATTATCGGGCTTAAAGAAACTCACAAGTATACTGTAATTTTATGGCTTGAAGGCGAAGACGAACAGTGTACAAACGCAATTAAGGGCGGTTCGATTAGACTTGCTATGGGTTTTGAAATATCAAGTAAGAAATAAACAACCTAATCAAATAAACTGTCAACCAAAAATAAACAAGTAAAACAAATTAAAATAAAAACAAATTAAAAACTTTTAAAACATTTAGGAGGAACAAATTATGAAGGCAGGAAGATTATTCTTACTAGTAACGGCGCTAGTCCTTACAGTAGCCTTAGCAGGCACAACAACATTTGCTTGGTTTACCATGAACGACACAGTAGGCGTTACAGGTATTAACTTTAACGTAGGTGGTAGCGAAGGGCTTATGATTTCGGCAAACGGAACAACAGGTAGCTACCGTGCTAACTTAAAGTCAAGCGACACAGCTATTGGTATGCCCGGCGCAACCGAAATAGTTCTCAAACCCGTTACGCCCAAACTAGCGTCAGGCGCTTGGGACACAACAGACGGAACATTTAACTTTTTAGATAGAGCCAACGTAGATAAGGGTGACGTTAAAACTTGGGCAACCGGTAAAGACTTCTTTGTACAGAAGTTCTGGCTAAAAAGCGACGAGAAGATGGATATCAAATTTGCAACCCTTGAAGTAATTGCAAAAGATGGCGGTTCGGCAAAGACATTTAATAATATATTTACAGCTGGCTTTGACGCAGATGGAACCGGTGGCAACGCTTATCTTCCAGACAGTGGTAAGACTCTTGACGTAAGTTATTATGGCGGAACAGGCGCAGACTTAGCTTATGGCGAAGCAGTTACGGCGCAAGCGCAAAACGCAATAAGATTTGCAGTATTTACTATTGCTAACGGTGTCTACACCCTAAGCTTTATTAGCAACCCTAACTATGATAAAGGTTGGAAAGACAATAATTTAGCCGCTGACTTATATGACGTTATCGAGAACAAAGGTCTTAAAACCAACGTTACCGAAAGCACAGGCATAGTAAACGGAATACCCACCTCAGTAGTTGGTCAAGTTGCAGCTGACGGAACACCTCTACAAATTGCAGTTGTAGTATGGCTAGAAGGCAAAGACGGCGATTGCTTTAATGGCATTATCGGCGACAACCTTACAATTAACTTTTCCTTTAAAGGCACAAAAGTTGTCTAAGCACTTATAAAAATTAAAAAAATAACACTTATAAAAAATTAAAAAAATTAAGGAGAAAATTATGAAGACAGGAAGAATATTGATATTAGTAATGTCGTTAATTCTTACAGTAGCCCTAGCAGGCACAACAACGTTTGCTTGGTTTACTATGAACGACACAGTAGGCGTTAACGGGCTCAACTTTAACGTTGATGGCAACGAAGGGCTTATGATTTCGGCAAATAATTTAGACGGTAGTTACCGTATGAATTTAAAGTCCGGCGACACAGCGCTAGGTATGCCCGGTACGGCGGATATCTCTCTTACCGCAGTTACCCCTAAGCTAAGTACAACTGCGTGGGACGCAACTTACGCTTTTGAAGACAAGGCAGGAACGCAAACCGGCACGGTAGCAACTCCGGGCGCAACAGGCGGATTTTATGTATTACATCTATGGCTCAAATCTGACTTAGCTATGACGGTTACGTTAGACAAACTTACAATCGGCGCAGTTGCTGGAACTGGCAAAAATGTTCAAAACCCTTTCCAAGATAAATTTGACGCAGACGGAGCGGGCACCGCTTATGCTCCAACAGCAGGCAAAACTCTTGACGTAAGTTATTATGGCGGAGCAGGCGACGACATTGCAACGGGCGGAGCTATTACAGCCGAAGCTCAAAATGCTACAAGATTTGCAGTATTTACAGTAAACGCCACCACCTATGCTTTTAAAGCTGCTTATGACCCTAACTCAACGTTAGGTTGGGCAAATAACACAGCTAACTTAGCGGCAGACCTATACGATATTATTAGCAACCAAGCTCTTGGAACAACTACTCACGTAGAAATGACAGGCATTAAGACAGTCCCAGACGCTGACGTGATATGTACTCTTACCGCAGGCGTAGCGCAAGAAATTGCAGTTGTAGTATGGATTGAAGGCAAAGACGGCGATTGCTTTAACGGCATTATCGGCGACAAGCTTGTAGTTAGTTTTAGCTTTAAGGGAACAAAAGTAGTTTAATTAATCACAGGCATAAAAATTAAGGAGAACAATAATGAACAAAACTAGAAAATTAGTCATTATGATTACGGCGCTTGTTGCAGTCATAGCCTTGTCCGGCACTACAACTTATGCGTGGTTTTCTATGAATGATACAGTTGATGTTTCAGGACTTAATCTTCAAGTTACTTCTTATGGCGGGCTAGAAATATCAGCAAATCACGCAGAAGGCTCTTATAGAACTCAACTTTCACAAGGTAGCCCGGGAATGCCCGCAAAAGATGCGGTAAGGACATTAGCGCCCGTTTCACCTAAATTAGCTGTGGGTTCTAACGCTTGGGATAACTATGTATTTGAGAAGATGACACGCAACCAAACTAGCGGAACAAGAGAATATACAAATAAAGGTAGCGTTAGCGACGTTAATACCGACAAAGACTTCTTTGTTCAAAACTTTTGGATTAAAAGCGACAACGCAATGGAATTGAAGTTGACTAGCTTACTTGTAAAGCCAAATAGCTCAACTACCAATACATATAGCTATATAAATCCATTTGCGCAAGGCGCAACGCCAACTTACCCGGGTTACACTGTCAGCGGTCAAGACACCTTAGACGTTTCTTACTATGATAGCAACAATACCGGCGCAAATTCTAAGCAAGGCGACAGGATAGTAGCTTACGCTCAAAACGCTATTAGGGTAGCAATATTTATAATAACCGGCGAAGGCACAGGTGAAAGTCCTTATGTCTATACGTTAAAATATATCTACAATCCTAATTACGACCAAGGGTGGAAGGATAACAACTTAGCAGCCGACTTATTTGACTGTTCCTATGGCGATGCTTATGGCACGACAAATACTACCGAAGTAACTTGCGCAAACGGAGTTAAGCTTAACGGAGTAAGCAAAGGTGGCGATACGTTAGGCAATATCACGGACAAAGTCGAGCTACATATAGCCGTAGTAGTATGGCTAGAAGGCAAAGACGGCGATTGTTTTAACGGTATTATCGGCGACGACTTAACGATAGACTTTGAAATTTCGGGTATTAAAATTCCGTAGAACAAAAATAACATTAACTAAAATTTAATTAACTGTTGCAATTTTATTAAAACAAAGGTATAATTAAATTTGACTCAGCATCAAACAACAAATAAATTATATTTTTCTTTCTCATACTGTAAATAAGCGGTATGAGAAAGGAGAATATATCAAGAGCTAATTCAAATTTAAGGACGGATACAACAATGAAGAAGACAAAAAAACAAATTATTGAAATTATCATCGACGTAATTGCAGTTATTCTTTGCGTATTATTACTGATTGTAGCAATTAATGTAATAGCGTCAAGCGGAAAAGGTTATACCGCTTATTTTGGCAAGTTGTACTTGCCGGTAGAATCTAATTCAATGTGGTCAAGCGACGAAGCAAACCGCAAGCCTACTACGGACACTATGTTAGGCAGTTTCAAGAAGGGCGATATGCTTGTCGTTGACGAATTAGACGATGAAGAAAAACAAAATTTAAAGGTAGACGACCTCATTACCTTTAAAATGGTCGTAGGCGAAGGCAAAGACAGGGTAGAGATACTCAATACTCACAGAATTGTCGGCATTGTTAGGAGTCTTGACGGCGAAAAAATCCTTACTTGTTTGACAAGAGGCGATGCGGCGGCGGTAGATAGTGAGCCTGAACGTTCGCCGATAGACTTTGTAGTAGGCAAGGTCGAAAAAATTAAAGTAGACGGCGGTGGTTTCGGTCTATGGATAAGCACTCCTAGCGGATTTTTTGTAGCCATAGTGTTACCGTCACTACTCGTAGTAGCTTATTTTGTAGCTATGCTAATAATCACCTTTGTGCAAAGGAATAAAGCAAAGTCTGCAATAGATAAAGAAGAAATGAGAAAACAATTAGAAGCCGAGATAAGAGAACAGCTTGCCACAAAGAGTTCGCCCGAAAATGTTGATACCGAGGCTGAAACTCCTAAGCAACAAGATTAATCTTCTTCTAAACCAAATAAATAAAATAAACAAAAAGCGTTGGTAACAATAAGATGACTGAGTTTGCGCAATATTATTTAGACTTTATATTAAAATTTTTTAGCAATATCTGGAAATTTATACTAACTATTTTTTCGGCTTTTGCTAATATTTTTACAACTGACTTTCCAAGCTATTTTAACAGTCTTGGCGTGGCTATGGACGAGTGGAATTTTTGGGGTTGGCTAGTTTGGATATTTGTCGTGCTTGTAAACGCAGTACTAATCTTCTTTCTTTGTTACCGCATAGCTCAATGGATAAGACGATATATTATATATCGAGGCAAAAATATTGAAAAAGACAAACTTCTTGAAGAATTAGCCGTTGCAAAAATGCAAATTACCGAGCTAAACAAAGAGAAAGTTCGTCTTTACGAGTTGCAACTAGGCACTAAGGTAGCAGGCAGTTTTGCAGACAACTCAAAGGCAGACGCTGACGCAAGCGCAAGCGCCCAACTCACCACTAGATTTAACAAGTTATCTTTACTTGACCAACAATATGAGAATCAACCGCACGTAACCGTAATGAGCGACGCAGATAGGCTTACTCTTAAAGAGATTACCGAGCGTTTTAGAAATTTTGCGTGCAGTCAACTTAATCTTTATTATACTCTTGACGCTGTTAGATGTTACTTTGCAGGTATGGCTACAACCAAAGTACTTATACTTGAAGGTATCTCAGGCACGGGTAAAACTAGCTTTACTTACGCTATGGCTAAATTTTTCGGCGGTAATGCAAGCATAGTATCGGTTCAACCTTCTTGGCGTGACCGTGCCGACCTTATTGGCTACTACAACGAATTTAATAAACAATTTAACGAAACCGACTTTTTAGCAAGCGTGTACGAGGCGGACTATCGTGACGACCCGCAATTTATAATTCTTGACGAAATGAACCTTGCAAGAATTGAATATTACTTTGCAGACTTTTTGTCAATTATGGAAATGCCCGATGTCGACGAATGGAATATTGAAGTTATAGCAAGGCAATCTTACGACGACCCCGAACTTCTTAACGAAGGTAAACTTAAAGTTCCTCAAAACTTATGGTTTGTAGGCACGGCTAACCAAGACGACTCAACCTTTACAATAACCGACAAGGTCTATGACCGTACGATAGCTATTGACCTTAACAAAAGAGGCGAATATTTTGACGCCCCTCTTGCAAGTAGCGTCAATATGTCTTACGACTACCTAGAAAGAATGTTTTACGAGGCTACGACCGACTATCATATATCTAATCAGGCACGTGAGAATATCAACATAATTGACGAATATTTGACCGAGAAATTAAAGATTTCTTTTGGTAACCGTATTAAACGGCAAATAGAGACCTTTGTGCCAGTATATGTCGCTTGTGGCGGTACAGAAGTTGAAAGTTTAGACTTTATATTTATGAGCAAAATTTTCCGCAAATTTACTATGCTCAATATTCCTTTTTTAACCAAAGAGCTCAACGGCTTAATCGCCCTACTTGACAAACAATTTGGCAAGGGCGTTATGACGCAATCTATCGAGTACATTAAACAACTAATCAAGACGGCATAGTAAAATGAAGGATTATATTGAGGCTTTTTTACAAAAGAATAAAAAACTGCGTTCGCCGGTTGAAAGCGTTCACAACTGCATAAAAGCTGGCAATAACAGAGTAGGTAGCCAGCAAATTTTTCAATCACTATTAATTGACGACAACTGGGTTGACAAAGTCAACTCAACATTATTATCTATTCAAAGAATTGTTACCAATCCAAGAATTTTTATTAAAGAAGAAAGACAAATTGTATCTGTCGACCGCACAAGAAAAGTCGACGGCGAAACAATTCGTTATTTAGCAAGACACACAAGCGATATCAACGATATAGACGACGACGGTGCGGTTAAGCCAAAGCAATTAAATACTGGCGTAGCCGAAGTCGAAGTGGGCATATACGAAAATAGAGTTGTGTACGCCTTAATTTTGCGTATTGAACGTTTTTGTTTGAAGGCAATCGACGAGATAGGCGACAGAATTAACACAATAGATACAACCTCTCTTGACGTAACTTCGCAATATATTATAGACGACCGCAAATTTGACTGCAACATCAATATGAAGATGGACAAAGAGAGTAGCGACAAGGTTGTAGTCGAGAAGAACAAACAGTTGTTAGCCAACATCAAAGAGTTATTAAAGCAAATTAAGTCAATCAAACACACCCTTTTTTACAAGACGTTGTCGACCTACAAAAAAGTCGTTCCGCCTATCAACAAAACGAATTTATTTTCTAAAAATATCGACTACAAAAATTGTTACGATTGTTGGAGTTATTTGTCGGCAAATAATGAAATAGAATGTAAGTTGTCGGTTTCTTCTGCGCCAATCGAGCTAAAACGTAAGTATTTCGACGATATTTCCTATTTAATTTTAGCCGCAACGCTTACTTTTGCTTACAATGCCGACTCAAACAACAACTTATTAGATAGGCAAAACGCTAAGAAACTTACTTCACGTAAATATAAAATTTTGCGTACTGTCAATTTTGACCCGTTGCTACCGAGAACAACGACGGCAAACAACGTTGATTTAATCAATCAATATTACTTTGACAAGATGCGTGAACTAATCAACGATATCAAAGAGCAATTCAACCAAAAAGGTAAGACCGACCAACAAACGCTGTCCTCGACGTTTAGCACGCTTGCGTTTAAGACCAAGCGACTCAACCTCGCTATGTTTGAAGAAGCCCTAGGCATTAAAAAAGAATTTAATCCCACTAGCGCAAATCCCTTAGACCGAAAGAAAGAGCAAATCGCCTTTCTCGAAGAACAAATTAAGAAATACGCTTACATTGTAGGCGCTTACAAGAGAGATAAAACCTTAGAAGTCAAAAAACAAGCCACAAGGGTTAAAAATTTAAAGAAAATGCAAAAACAGCTTGCAAGACTTGAAAAAATAGAGGCAAAAAATCAAGCCGAAAGACTTATTAAAGAACAGCAAGAAGCTATTAGAAAGCAAGCCGAATTGGAAGCCAAAAAAGTAGAATTAGAAAAATTAAGAATTGAAAAGGAACTCGCTCATAAAGCCGAAGTGGAGTTGAGAAAGCAGGCAAGGCAAGCCGAGCGGATAAAAATAAGAGAACAAAAGGAACTGGCTCACAAAGAGCAAGTCGCTCTAAACAAGCAGGCAAGGCAAACTCTACTTGAACAAGCAAGGCTTGAAAAAGAGCAACAGCATAAAAAAGAAATTGAGGAAAAGCGTATAGCTCTTGAAAAAGCTCGTGAAGAAAAGTTAGCTCTTGAAAAAGC